>JBBQNS010000113.1:0-11920 GCA_038330175.1 Kiritimatiellia bacterium | reverse complement strand
GGTTCTGTCAAAATATGGCGGTTTTATAGAAGTTTTTGAAGATCGGCAATTAATGCAAGCGATTGGCGTCTGAAATTACCCCTGAAGAAAATTTGATTTTGGAGGAAATTATAAAAACGGCTTATTTGGGACAGGCTCTATATACGCTCTCTTCCTTCTCATACTCGCGATGATGCGTAAGAAAGAATAGTATGTCAATAACGCGCATTATAAATCAAGCGCCGTATTTTAGGCATTGTTGATCTGCTCGCTCTTTTTTTTGCGGTTTGAGTGCGCGGGTGTTTAACCTAGTACAATTTCATTCGTGCGCCCATCCTAATCCCCGCTTTCACCCCTTGCGCATCACTCCGCCCCATGCTAAAAACTAACCCATGTCTAAGGGAACCGCACCAGCGAAGAATGGCAAAAAAATTGATCGGTATCAGGCCGAAAAAATTGCTGACAAACTCCATAACCCGGTCGCGGAGCAACTTGTGGCGCTTCACGCCGCCATGCCTCACATTTTCACCGAGGGAAAGATAGATCTGGAGAAACTCCGTCAGGCCGCCGGCGATCTTCTGGACGAACGCCCTGAACGCTACTCCTTTTCCTGGGCGGGCCGTCGTGACGCCATTCGACTCCTACAAACTCCCACGCGCGCAACTCTCGTCCCGTGCAATGGGGAGTCCGTCAATTTCGACACGACGCAAAACGTCTTTATCGAAGGAGATAACCTCGAAGTCCAAAAGGTCATTCAGAAATCCTACGCACGTCGCGTCAAGGCCATCATCATCGACCCACCTTACAACACCGGCAAGGACTTCATCTATCCCGACAACTTCGCCGATCCCTTGGCGGCCTATCTGACTCTGACCGGCCAGCAGGACGCCGAAGGCAACCTGCTTACCAGCAATCCAGAGACAAGCGGCCGATTCCATTCCGCATGGCTCACCCATATCTACCCCCGACTCTTTGTAGCCCGGCAGATTCTACGGGAAGACGGTCTCATTTTTGTCAGCATCGACGATCACGAGGTATTCGACCTCCGCTTCGTTATGAACGAGATATTTGGCGAAGAGAACTTCATCGCCCAACTTGTCTGGGAGAAGGGGCGCAAGAACGACGCCAAACTGTTTTCGGTCGGGCATGAATATATGCTGGTTTACGCTCGTTCGCTCGCGACTCTCAAGGCGACTGATACCGTCTGGCGCGAACCCAAACCCGGCGCGCAAGAGATTTGGGACAAATACCTGGAACTTCGCGAGAAACATGGAGGCAAGGACGCCGCTATTGAGAAGGAACTTCAGGAGTGGTATCGCCAATTATCGGACGACCGCCCCGCGAAGAAACTCAACCGCTACAAACATGTGGACAAAAACGGCCCCTGGCGTGACCGCGATATCTCATGGCCCGGCGGAGGGGGACCCCGCTACGAAGTCCTGCATCCCAAGACTAAGAAGCCATGCAAGGTGCCCGAAGCGGGTTGGCGTTTTCCAAAAAAGGAAACGCTGGAGGAGCAGATCCGGCTCGGACTCGTTGTATTTCGTGAGACTCATGCGGAACCGCCCTTCCGAAAGGCGCATCTTCATCCCATTGCGCAGGAACTCGAAGATGATGGTGACGCCCAACTTAACGGCAACGGGATTGAAACCGAAGAAAGCGCGGAAGTCGGTATGCAGGTCATGCCCAGCGTGATCTACAAGCAGTCCCAGGTGGCTGTGAAACACTTGCGCGCACTCATGGGTGCCAAGGTTTTCGATAATCCCAAGGACCATGAAGTCCTTGCTCGCCTGATTGCCTACGTCACAGAACGGGATGCGGGTGATATTATTGTCGATTTCTATGGCGGCTCAGGCTCCACGGGGGAAGCGGTTC
Organism: Kiritimatiellia bacterium; assembly: GCA_038330175.1. Taxonomy (GTDB): domain Bacteria; phylum Verrucomicrobiota; class Kiritimatiellia; order CAIKKV01; family CAITUY01; genus JAABPW01. The sequence continues at coordinate 10,066 of JBBQNS010000113.1, read as the reverse complement.
TTTGGCAGAATCACCAGGACGGCGGCAACCGGCGATTCGTGCTAGTCCAGACAGCCGAACCGACGCCAGAGGATTCGGAAGCCCGCAAGGCGGGCTTCCGTACAATCTCACAACTTACACGAACCCGGCTCACACGTGTCTCCGAGGCGCTGCATGCGGAAATTTCCGGGCAACTCGACTTTGCAGGACGGAAAGGCTCCGAAGACATCGGTTTCCGGGTCTTCAAACTTGCCGAAAGCCATTTCCGGCGTTGGCGGGGTGTTCCCGACGCTACATGGGCGACCGCAGTGAAAGAAATGGAACTATTTGTTGACCCCCTTCTGGAAGGTTGGAAACCGGAAGGCGTCCTATATGAAGTGCTGCTGCGTGAAGGCTTCATTCTCGCGAGCACCATTACTCTGCTTCCGGACGTGAAGACGAATCGTGTTCTCCGCGTCGAAGATTCAGGCCGGGGGCAGTCGTTTCTGATATCGCTCGACGACGAGATCAAGGATACCACTCTCAAGGCGCTGAAACTCGGCAAGGAAGACCGCATTATTCTGCGCGACGCGGCGTTAACCGATACCCAAATCGCCAACCTCGCACTCCAGTGCAGGTTGAAGACATTCTGATGAAGTTCAAATTCGATTCCAATCAGCCCTTTCAGGTTCACGCCATTGAGGCGGTGACTGATCTATTCACAGGCCAGGCGTGCATGCATGCTGCCATGAATTTCACGCTTGGCAGCGCTGGCCTTGCTGCTGTTGCCAATCGCCTTGACCTGGCCGAGACTGCGATTCTCGCCAATTTGCAGACCGTCCAGAAAGCACAGCGTATCAGACCCGATGCTGCCCTTCAGTTCATCAGCGGCGAGATTGACACCGTGGAGGGCAAGAAAAAGGCCAGTTTCCCAAACTTCTCCATTGAGATGGAGACCGGGACCGGCAAGACTTACGTGTATCTCCGCACCGCCCTCCAACTCTTCAAACGTTATGGCATGCGGAAATTCATCATTGTTGTCCCTTCCGTGGCGATCCGCGAAGGGGTCCTCAAGACCCTGCGGATTACAGCCGACCATTTCGCTGCTCTTTATACCAACCCGGTTTACCGGTTTTACGAATACGACTCCGCCAATCTTACCCAAGTCCGCCAGTTTGCCCTTTCGGATGCCGTTGAAGTCATGGTCATGACCATCGCTTCGTTTAACAAAGCCGCAAACGTCATACGCCAGTCCACCGACCGGCTCCAGGGAGAAACACCGGTTCATCTCGTTCAGACTGCCCGCCCTATCCTAATCCTCGACGAACCGCAAAATATGGAAAGCGAGAAGAGTATCGCGGCGCTGTCATTACTAGACCCGCTATTTGCCCTTCGATACAGCGCCACCCACCGCAACCCTTACAACGTGGTGTACAGACTTACCCCGGCCGAAGCCTACCGCCAGGGACTTGTGAAGAAGATCGAGGTGGACTCTGTTATTCAGGAACATGATGTCAACCTGCCGTATGTCCGGGTCGTCCAAGTCATGGCCCGCAAGCGTGTGGTCGCCGCGAAACTCGCGATCCACAAACTCATGGCCGACGGTACGGTTAAAGAGAAGACTGTTACCGTACGTTTCGACGCCGATCTCGCAGAACTCTCAGGACGCGCTGAGTACAAGGACTGGCAGGTTCAGGAAATTGATTTCTTCAAAAAAAACGTGCGTTTCACGAACAATTGTGTAATGGCGGAAGGGGAGGAGCAGGGCGCCGACAAGCAGGCTATTTTCGAGTCCCAGATTCGCCATACCATCGAGCGCCACTTTGAGCGTCAAGCCGAGTTACGCTCGCGTGGGGTTAAGGTTCTGTCTCTTTTTTTCATAGACCGCGTCGCCAACTACGTTGGTGATGGTCAAACCCCTGGTATACTCCGGCAGATGTTTGACCGTGCTTTCAATGAATTGAAACTGGTACACCCGGACTGGCAACCACTCGAACCAGTGGAAGTCCAGGCCGCCTATTTTTCTCAGAAGAAACGCAAGGGCGGTTCTGTGGAGACTCTCGATTCTGTCTCGGGGGAAACCAAGGAAGACGAAGCCACTTACGATCTCATCATGCGAGACAAAGAAATCCTGCTCGCCTTTCCTGAGCCGACCGACGACCCCGCCACCCGCCGGAAGAAGCAGGTCTGTTTCATTTTTTCCCACTCCGCCCTTCGCGAAGGCTGGGACAACCCGAATGTCTTTCAGATTTGTACTCTCAACCAGACAGCATCCCTCACAAAAAAGCGTCAGGAAGTCGGGCGTGGTGTTCGCTTGGCAGTGGACCAGTCCGGCGATCGTATCCATGACCCCTCCGTGAACGTTCTCGTTGTGATCGCCAACGAGAGCTACAAGCAGTACGTTGAGACGCTCCAGGATGAGATCGCCTTCGAATACCGGGCAGAGATCGAAGCCCGTTACGGGAAGTCCATTTCTGAGCTCTCCGCTATGGAACGTCGGAAGGTCGAGCATGAGTACGGTGAAGGCATCTTGCCGCCGCCACCTCGTAAGACTGGTGAGCGCCGCGCCAAACTCCGCAAAGCCCGCGCCCTCAGTGAAGAGTTTAAGGCTCTTTGGGAGCGGATCAAACACCGAACCCGCTATGCCGTCCAAATCGATACCGCTAAACTCATAGCAGAAGTCGTTCCTGCCATCGAGGCTGCCGACGTGCCTCCACCGCGTATTACCATAACCCGCGCACAGGTGAGTGTCAGTGATGCAGGTGTTTTTGAGGCCATGCAACTTAGTGGCGTCAAGACCGCCGTGGATATGGCAGGGCGCTACCCCTTGCCGAACCTCGTTGACGTGATGATCAACCTCATGGAGAACACGACTCCGCCAGTCAAGGTCTCGCGGCGCACGCTCATGCAGTTGCTCGCGCGTGTGAAAACGAATCATGCCGCCGCTAACCCTCATGAGTGGGCCACCGCCGCAACTCACATCCTCAAAGAAAAACTTGCCGACCTCCTTGTGAATGGGATTCAGTATGAGAAGATAGGGGAATGGTTCAGAATGGAGCAACTCCTTGATGAACGGGCCGTCGAGCTGTTCAGCAAGTTCGTCGAAGAACCGGATACGACCAAAGACAAAACCCTCTACGACCTCATTCCGTGCGATTCGGATATTGAAGTCCAGTTTGTAAAGCAACTTGAGGCCCGTACCGATGTGCGACTCTACCTTAAAATCCCGTACTGGTTCACCATTCCCACGCCAGTGGGCGAGTATCGGCCCGACTGGGCTGTGGTCATGGATGATGCCGAGGTCAAAGGGAAGCCGGTTCTCTACTTCGTTACCGAGACCAAGAGCACCAGGAACCTCGATGAACTTAGACCCGACGAGAAACGTAAAATCCTCTGTGGCGCCGCTCATTTCGGTTCTAAACAGTTCAAGACCAAAGGTGCCCTCGACGGAGTCGACTACCGTGTCGTTACTTCCGCTGAAGAGTTGCCCTGATCAAGGCTGGGGTAATCCCAACAACAGGACTTCGCAATAGGGAAGACTCTCACCCCTACTATGCAGGCCAAAATGCGTGAATTATTTAGGAAATACCGGAATCCAGTCCAGTTGACTGGACTCGATTTTCGAGGGCAACTCAACAACCAGCAACCCTTTATCTGGGGCACAGAATGCCGTCAAAAATTCCTTACACCCTACCGGGGCGCGCTGAGCCTTCCAACTTTGTTTTCTGAGCGGCACCATACCGCACCCAAAACGATGAATGTTCTATCGCAAAAACAATGACACTTGTCTACCCTTGCTTTTTTTGTAAAAAGTTGTATCTATTTGCGGCGCAATGTGTTATATTTAACATAATGCGTAATAAATGGTAATTCCAATCGGGAAAATCGCTCTGGAGACCCACATTATGACGAACTCTGACGAACGAAGTACGCTGGGCGGATTATGGAACAGCATCCAGTCCTGGCTGTTTCCCATGCTGGAGGATGAGATTGGCGAACTGGATGCGAAGCACCGCCAGTTCGTCGCCGTCTGCGAACTGTGCGCACCTCAGAACCACATGGCCGCCTATCGCTGGCTCGGCAACGGCTGTCCGCCCAGCGACCGCCTCGCGCTATGCAAGGCGTTCATCGCCAAAAAACGGCCTTTTTCAAGGGCCAGAACCATCTTGGATGACCAGGAACGCCTCCCTCGGGCGATGTGATGGGGTTTTGCAAGAGCCTCTAATATAGATTTATTTCCGGTATGCATAGAGAGGCGAGAGGAGGCCATCTATGCGTAAAGCTCGAATTATTGAGGAAATGTCGGCGTACTATCATGTGGTATCGCGCGTGGTGGGGCGTGAATTCGTGTTTGGTGAAACGGACGAGTGTGAGAAATTCCGAAAGACACTGCGCGCTGCGGAAGGGTATAGGCACGTCTTATTGGTTCGCGCTGCTGGTAGAAAGTGGCATATTGAGCCAAGCCCAGTCCCTTATTAACCTACGGGGGAATGACTATTAATCTGTGTTACCGTCCCTTGTGTCACCTCGTTGATTTTTGATTGATCTGTGTTGAGAATAACCGTGATCATGGTAACCTGTCTTCATGAAGCAACGGATTTACATTGAGACTACAGTGGTAAGCTATCTCACGGCACGGCCAAGTCGCGATCTGCTGGTAGCCGGCCACCAGGAAGCGACGCGTGAGCTCTGGCCGAGTTTGACGAAGGTCTACGATACGTATATTTCTGCGCTTGTTTATGAGGAATCCGCACGCGGGGATGTAGAACAGGCGGCGAAGCGGCTTGAAGCCATCAAACCGTTTCGTATGTTAGATGTTGACGACGACGCGCGGAAACTTGCGGAGAAGATTATCACAGGGAAGGGGATACCGCATGAGTACCCGGAAGATGCCCTGCATATCGCTGTGGCTGCGATCAATGAAATTTCGGTAATAGTGACATGGAACTTTGGCCACTTGTCCAATCCTTTTACACGGTTGATGGTGCGGCAGATTGTTGAAAATGAGGGTTACGTCTGCCCCGAGGTATGTTCCCCTGAGGAATTATTGGAGAATGAAACATGAATGATCCCATCGTGCAAGAAGTGCGTAAGCAGCGCCTACAGCATACCCTTAAATTCGGAGGGGATCTGGTGGCAATATGTGCCGATCTCCGTTCGATTCAAGCCTCATCCGGCCACATCGTTGTCCGGTTGACGCCGAAGAGGACTAGGGCGGCCACTTTGCATGGCGTTTCGCACCGCAATAATGTGTATTGAATATATGGGTGAGGGGGTCTGACCGCGCACCTTCGTACACTTTTCTTCATCTTCAATGCATTTCAATGTCTCAATTCCATTCTGGATGAGAAGGTAGATGGTGGCATGCGGAAGATGCCCCGGTCAATACACGCGCGCACATTGGACTGGGCGAATCATGCGAGCTCATTGTGGACGGAACGTCCTTAGGCGAGGATTTGGGATCTTTTCGTCCTCTTGTGTTTTTGGGATAGAGAGGATAAGGTGCCTTAATTATTTATGAAGATAAAAACTGACAATGTATTCTCCGACCCGCTCCTGATGGGCGCTGACTCCGCTTCCGGATTGATGGCGGTCGAGCATGTGGAAGCGGCGAAGCAGGATCAGATGATCCTGTTTTGGCGGAAGGATGGCAAGACGACCCAAACGGAGGTTCCATTTTCTCCTTTCATTCTCCTGGCCAAGGGAGAATTGGTGCAGGGACTTGGAGCAGATATGGAAGTGACTCCATTTGATGGGGATGCCCCTTTGCGCTGGAAGGCCAATTTTCCAACCTGGAAATCTTGTCAGAAAGCCAAATCCTGGTTAGCAAGGGAAACGGGAATGATGGCGGGGAATCCGCAAGCACCTTACTTCCTGCTGTCGGATCCTGTGCAACAACACTTGATTCAATCAGGTCAGACTCTTTTCAAGGGGTTGCAATTTGATGATCTTCGTCGGATGCAGGTGGACATCGAATGTTACACCACCGAAGGCTATGATTTTTGTAATGCAGACCGGGAAGGGGATCGGATCATTGCCATTGCGATGGGCGATTCGTCGGGCTGGCGTGAAGTCCTTTCTGGTGCCGAGTTGGACGAGAAGGCGATGTTAGAACAGTTTGTGGCCCGTGTTAAGGAACGGGATCCGGACGTCATCGAAGGGCATAATATTTTCAACTTCGATCTGCCCTATCTGACAAAACGCGCCAAACGGTGTGGCGTGAAATTGGCGCTTGGTCGAAATGGGGCACCGCCGGATTCACGTCCAAGCCGCTTCTCGGTCGGGGAGCGGACTATCTCCTTTACCCGGTTTGAAGTCTTCGGGCGGCAGATCGTCGACACTTATTTTATGGTTCAAGCGTATGACATCACCCATCGTGCGCTAGATGGGTATGGCCTCAAGGACGTGGCGCGCCATTTCGGGATCGCCCCTGCGAACCGTATTTACATTGAAGGGAGTGCGATTTCTGCGGAGTTTAAGAGCAATCCTGAAAAATTGATGCGGTATGCCTTGCATGATATCGATGAGACGGAAGCCCTTAGCCGTTTGCTTTCGCAGAGTGCCTTTATTCAGGCCCAGATGATTCCCTTCTCCTACCAGAATATTGCCATTCGTGGTAATGCGACCAAAATTGATGCGATGCTCCTGCGCGAATATCTTCGTGAGAAAAAAGCCATTCCCCTGCCCGAGCGGGGACGTCCGTTTGCTGGCGGGTATGCCGATATGTTTATGGAGGGGGTCATTCAGAATGTACATCATTGTGATGTGCGCTCGCTTTATCCTTCTCTGATGCTCACCCTTAAAATCGGGCCGAAAACCGATAGTCTGGCGGTCTTCCATCGTTTATTGGAGCAATTGCGCCGGTTTCGGTTGGATGCCAAGCGACGGGAACAGGAGGCGGTTTCTGATGGTGAACGCATACATTTCGGAGCCTTGCAAGCCACCTTCAAAATATTGATTAACTCGTTTTATGGGTATCTTGGATTCGATCAGGTTCGGTTCAGTGATTTTGATGCGGCCGAACGGGTGGCGGCGGAAGGGCGCGAGCTGTTGGGTCAGATGATTGAGTGGCTGAAAAAGAATGGGGCCCAACCGGTGGAGATTGATACCGACGGCGTTTATTTTGTTCCGCCTGCCGGCGACGACATTTTTCAGCAGTCGTTTCGAAGCCGTTTTTCTAGTTCCTTGCCGGAGGGGATTGAAGTCGAGTTTGATGGTGAATACGTGGCCATGTTCAGCTACAAAATGAAGAATTATGCGCTTCTGACGGATACGCAGGAGATTATCGTCAAAGGTGCGGCCTTGAAGTCACGCGGACTTGAGCCCTTTCAACGCAAATTCCTGCGTGATTTGATTCGTCTCAAGCTGGAGTTAAAAGAATCTGAACTGCCGGCGTTGAAGGCGCGTTATGAGGCGGACATTCGAGAGCGGAAATGGCCCATTGCGATGTTAGCCAAAACCGAGACGTTGCAGGACGCGCCAGCCACCTATGCTGCAAAAATAAAAGAAAAAGGGCGGGGCCGGAATGCCGCGTATGAGTTGGCCTTGGTGTCCGGTCGCGAATATCGGGCGGGGGATCAGCTATCCCATTACGTGACTGGTACCAAGAAGGCCGTGCAGGTATTTGCTGCGGCACGTTTGGTGGCGGCGTGGAATCCCGTTGAGCGGGACGAAAATGTGCCGTACTATCTGGCGAAATTGGATGCGCTATATGATAAGTTTTGCGGCGGCAAATTGGGTGGTGAGCGGGAGGACGAATGAATAAGAAAAGTGGATTTACCTTAATTGAAATTTTGATTGCCATGACCATCATCGGGATTTTGTCAGGGGTAGTGGGCCTCTCTGTATCCGGCTATTTACGGAAGGCGAAGCTGGAGGCGTCCCGCGCCCAGATCAAAACGTTCCAGACGGCCCTGCAGATGTATAAAGCGGCGCATGCGCAATTTCCCTCTACGGCACAGGGCCTTGAGTCCTTGTGTGTAGCCTCTTCCATTCCGTCGGTGCCACAAGATTACCCGGCAGAAGGCTATCTGGAGAGTCGCAATCTTCCCAAGGATCCGTGGGGAAACCCCTATATTTATCTTGTCCCCGGCAGAAAAGGGGAGCCCTACGAAATCGTTTCTTATGGAGCCGATGGCGAGGAAGGCGGTTCCGAAGAGGCTGCAGACATCAGTAGCGCGAACTTGTGAGTTTTGTGAATAAAAGCGGATTCACCCTTATCGAATCTTTAGTGGCACTAGCCATTCTTGGGGTTATTGTTTCAACATTAGTCAATGTGCATCTCCAGACCCTGAAAGCGGAGTCCTTTTCCCGCCTTCGTTTATCAGCCATGCTTGAAGGCGAAACGATCCTGACCCAAACCTTGCTAGGAATGGATCGACAATCTATTGTGGATCAAGCTAGTCAACAAGGCTGGAATGTGAGAGCATCGACCGTGAGCAATACAACCGTCGAGGTGGCCTGGTGCGAATGGCGGGTAGCCGTATCAAATGTTGGGGCACCGGCCGTGACGCTGTATTTGCGAGAAGGGAAAGAAGCGAAGGGTAATAATGCAAAATAAACTCATTAAGCTCCAAAATCTTTTACGTGAAATGGGCGGAGTTGCGGTTGCTTATTCTGGCGGAGTAGATAGCACTTTTTTAGCGGCGGTGGCGGTGCAAGTCTTGGGCGCGCGCGCCATAGCGGTGACCGCCTTGTCCTCCACTTACCCCGAGTGGGAGCAAAAAGAAGCGACAGCGTTAGCGCAGCGGATGGGGATTCGGCAAATTGAAATTTCGACGCATGAAATCGATAATCCCTGTTTTTCAGCCAATCCACCTGACCGCTGTTATTACTGCAAGAAAGAGCTGGTGCATTATGTCCGCGAAATTGCTGATCGAGAAGGCATTGAAGTTGTCGTGGATGGATCTACGGTAGATGACCTGGGCGACATTCGTCCGGGCCGGCGTGCGATGCTGGAGGGCCATGTAAGAAGCCCGCTGCTCGAAGTAGGCTTGTTAAAGGCTGAAGTGAGAGCGTTATCGCGGCAGATGAATTTAGCTACGGCAGACAAACCGTCCTTGGCTTGTTTGGCTTCCCGTGTACCGTTTGGTTCCCCGATTACTGATGAGAAGTTGAAGGCGATTGATCATGTTGAGAGCGTGCTGTGGAAAATGGGGTTTCACCAACTTCGGGTTCGGCATCATGGGGAGATTGCACGAATTGAAGTAGAGCCGGCCGAGTTAGCCCGCCTTTGTGAGCCCGACGTGCGTACGCAGGTGCTCAAGACCGCCAAAGAAGTGGGCTTCAAATATGTCACTGCCGACCTCCAAGGCTATCGAACCGGTAGCATGAATGAAGCATTGAGCAAGAATTCAGAATCCAGAATTCAGGATTCAGAATGAAGTCCATTACGCCAAGTTTTTTGAACTATTCTGGCTTCTGAATTCTGACTCCTGTATTCTTTTCTACTTTCCTATCGCTACTTCAAGGGCCAAAAGGGTGTAGGAGGTTACCAAGACGTCGTTAGCCTCCCAAAAGCGGTTGTTGGTGTTGACCCAGTAGCCGTTCCCTGTTTTCGAATCCACTTTTTGCAGGCCGACTAATTTTTTCACTAGGGCGTCACGCCACATAATCTGGCTTTGATCTTTGACGGGGATGGCATCGCGGCCATAGGCGGCCAACGCCTTGCTGAGAACCCCATAGAAATAATAAAGACCTTGATCGCCCATCCCTGGATTTTCGTCCAGTGTCCAGTGTTTGGCAGCCCAGTCAAATGCCGACTGAATGCGGGGATCGTTTTTGTTGACATCGGCATAGATCAAGCTAAGCAAGCCAGCATAGGTCATACTGCCATAGGCCCGAAAGACCACAACCCCTTCCTTATTGGTTTCGGTGCCGGCCTTGCTTTCATCAGGACGGTAGGCGAACCCTCCAGCATTATTAGTCCCAGCGTTGGCCTTATTTTGGACCCGGTCAAGGTAACGGACTGCGGCAGCCCAATCCAAATCCACATGTGCTTCAGACTTATCACGGAGGTCTTCTGCGCTTTGGGTCAGGCGCATGGATTCATAGGCGATCACCGAGTCGCTTAAATCGGTATAGTCGCGACCGCTTTCGCGGTCATACC
>JBBQNS010000112.1:0-12080 GCA_038330175.1 Kiritimatiellia bacterium | reverse complement strand
GTGGTATCGCCTCGCCATGAAATCCAAGCTTGAACCGATAAAGAAGGTGGCCCGATCGTTTAAGGCGCATCTGTCCGGCATCACAACCTTTCTCAGTCATGGCTTCTGCAATGCCCTTGCCGAGGGTGTCAACAGCCGCATGCAGCTGCTGATTCAAAAAGCCTGCGGCTACAGAAACCGGGAGCGACTTAAGACTGACATCCTGTTTCATTTTGGCGGCCTAAACCTCAACCCCGTTCTTGATCAATGAAAAATCCCCCCACAAACCCAGAAGCGCCATATTGCAAAACACCATGCAGGGTGGTGTATTCCGCGAAGCGTAACCCAAAATCCTTCGCGATCTTCGCGTTCTTCTGTTCAAAACTCTTTTCCGCGTGAGTATTAACTGACATACCTGGACTGCATGAAGAATTTAGTCATGCGCCCCGGTCTTAGGAGTGTTGGCTTTCTGGGCTTTGCTTTTGTATGGGAAGCCGTTATTTTATCCGGTCAGAGGTAATTGATATGCAGAATAAAAAGTTTTATGTGACGACACCGATTTACTACGTGAATGACCGGCCCCATATAGGGCATGCGTATACCACGGTTTTGGCTGATGTTTTAGCGCGATACCACCGTTTGCTGAATATCCCTACATTTTTTCTAACCGGAACCGATGAGCATGGTCAGAAGGTCCAGCAGGCGGCCGAAAAGAGCGGCGTCACTCCACAGCAACACGCTGATACCACGGTGGTTCGCTTTCAGGAATTATGGAAAAAACTCGAGATTACGAATGATGATTTCATTCGCACTACTGAGCCCCGCCATAAAGAAATTGTTCAAAAAATCTTCCAGCAGCTGTACGAAAAGGATGAGATCTATCGTGCCGAATATGATGGTTGGTATTGTGTGCCCTGCGAGAGGTTCTTTATGGAAAAGGATCTCGATAATGGCGCCTGTCCAGACTGCAAACGGCCGGTGGAGCGGATACGCGAAACTAATTACTTCCTGAGGATGAGTAAATATCAGGAGTGGCTGATTCAATATATTCAAGACCATCCGAAGTTCATCCAGCCTGATTTCAGGCGGAACGAAACCTTGGGATTTTTGCGTAAAAAATTGATCGATTTGTGCGTGTCTCGTCCGAAAAGCCGACTAAGCTGGGGGATCGAACTGCCTTTTGATAAGGATTTTGTTGCCTATGTTTGGTGTGATGCTCTGACCAATTATATCAGCGCTGTCGGATATCTGGCGGATGATGAAAAATTTAAAAAATGGTGGCCGGCCTCATACCATTTGATTGGTAAGGACATTTTAACCACCCATACAGTCTACTGGCCGGTCATGCTCAAGGCGATGGGCGTAGAAATGCCCGAGGCCATCTTCGCTCATGGGTGGTGGTTGATGGGGGATAGCAAGATGAGCAAGACGACGGGTAATGTTGTCAACCCGATGGAATTCGTTGATAAATATGGGGTAGATGCGTTTCGCTACTTCCTGATGGCGGAAATGATACTGGGGCAGGATGCCAGCTTTACAGAAGAAGCTTTTATCCGTCGTTATAATGCCGATTTGGCAAATGATCTCGGAAATATGCTGAGCCGCCTGATCAAGATGATTAGTACCTATGCTGACGGGGTATTGCCGACTCCCGATGTGGAGGGCGCGGATGAAGCTGAGCTGCGAGCGGTGGCTCTTGAGGCCGCTACTACGATGGAAACAACCATTGCCAGTATGCGCTTGGATATGGGGCTGGCGGCAGTGGCCAACGTGGTACGTGCGGCCAATCGCTATCTTGAAAAAAAGCAACCGTGGACGCTCGCAAAGCAGGAGGATAAACGCCCGCTGCACACCGTGTTGTATACTGCCGCAGAGACCTTACGGATCGTTAGCGGATTGTTGTCTCCGGTCATGCCTGGCAAGATGAGTGACCTGCGGGTGATACTTGGAATTCAAGAGAACGCCGTAGACATTTGTTCGCTCAAGCAGTGGGGCCTGTTAAAGCCTGGTGCTCGATTGGGCGAGATGCAGTCTCTTTTTCCGCGTATTATGCCTGTAAAAGAACCCACCCCTAACCCCTCCAAGGAGGGGAACTCAGAGGTGGCTTTGCCGGCACGCACGGGAGCGAAAGGCTCTGCTACGAACCCCTCCAAGGAGGGGAACTCAGAGGTGGCTTTGCCGGCAAGCTCGGGAGTGAAAGGAACTGCTATGATCCCCTCCAAGGAGGGGTTAGGGGTGGGTTCTTCCGCCCCCCCCGGTGTGGCCCTTGTAGAGTATGCCGATTTTCAGAAGATCCAGTTGCGAACAGCCAAAATCATTGAGGCGGAGAAAATTGTAGGGGCTGATAAACTATTGAAGCTCCAAATTGAGGTGGGCGGAGAAAAACGGCAATTGGTTGCGGGGATTGCGCAGCACTATGAACCGGGCGTCCTGCTGGGAAAAACAGTGATAGTTGTAGCGAACCTCAAGCCGGCTACCATTCGCGGCGTGGAGTCGAATGGTATGCTATTGGCTGCAAGTGTTGGGAAAGAATTGCGACTCATTACAGTTGACGGAGAATTCTCCTCGGGCGCCGTTGTCAAATAGCAACTAGGTAATATGATTAGGATAGGCAAAGAATTTTGAACAGAAGCACGCAAAGTCCGCGAAGATAGTTGTTTTACGCCGGAGGCGGGGAATAAACTTCTTCTTTGCGATCTTTGCGTGCTTCTATTCAAACTCTTTATCCTGGAGTCGGTTTGGTGGTTTTGGACCGAAAAAGGGAGGAAATATGACAGATAATGAAGTATTGAACGTTTTTCTTGAAACCAAGGCCCTCTTGAGGGGGCATTTCGAACTCCGTTCGGGGTTGCATAGCGACCAATTTTTCCAATGTGCTAAAGTGCTGCAGCAGCCGCGTATTGCGGCGCGATTGTGTGAGGCACTCGTGATGAAGCTCCGGAAAGAGAATCCTGGACTCCATGTGGATGGAGTGATTGCACCGGCTATGGGGGGGCTCTTTGTAGGGCATGAAGTGGCCAAAACACTGGGAGTAGTGTCGATTTTTGCTGAAAAGCACGAGGGGTCATTGGTGTTGCGTCGGGGTTTCGAGATACCTAAAAACGCTGCCTTCGTGGTGGCGGAGGATGTTATTACGCGTGGCGGTCGGGTTCAGGAAGCCATCGATATTGTGGAGGGGCGTGGAGGTAAAGTGGTGGCGGTTGCGGTTCTGGTGGATCGTAGTGGCGGCAAAGCAAGGTTTGTTCCCCCTCTGACCAGTCTACTTCAGATGGAGCCTGTAACATTTGATCCGGAAAAATGCCCGTTATGTGCGCAAAAAATCGTGCTCGAGCATCCGGGATCGTGAAGTATGAAGATTCTTCTCATCGAATACCGCGACATGAAGCATCCCTTAGCAGGGGGGGCCGAGATTGTTTTGTACGAGGTGTTCCGCCGGATTGTTGCCAAAGGGCACCAAGTCGATTACCTGTGTAATGGATTTAAGGGCGGCGCTTCAGAAGAGGTGCAGGCGGGAATCCGTGTTTTGCGGCGAGGGAGTGAAGTCTATTTCAATTTTTGTGCCCCTTGGGTCTACCTGACCGAGTTGCGTGCGAATAGGTACGATCTAATCATTGAAGGAATTGATAAAATTCCCTTCTACTTGCCATTAATTGAGCGAAAAACGCCGATCATGGCCATTATTCCGCACCTCTTCGGACGTGCTGTGTTTAAAGAAGTCTCATTGCTTCCTGCTTCCTATGTATATTTGCTGGAGCAAGGACTCGCTTATGCCTATCGGCAGTGCCTGTTTTCGTTATTGTCACATAGTACCCAAGTGGATTTGGTGGGTCGGGGAATTCCTGTGGAACAAACCCGGGTCATCAATCCGGGGTTCACCCATGCTGATTATCCAGCGCCAGCCCTTAAACCGCCTCGGATCCGCCTCACGTTTATCTATGCGGGACGGATCAAGAAATACAAGGGAATCCAGCAGGGACTTTACGCTGCCGCAAAGCTGAAAATCCGTTATCCAGATGTGCTGCTGCAAATTGTGGGAACGGGCGATTTCCTTGAACCCCTGCGCGCGTTAACTAAAAATTTAGGGATAGAAGAAAACGTTGAATTTACAGGCAGGATCTCACATGAACGCAAAGTGCAGCTTATGCAACAGGCGGATGTCTTGATCTATCCGTCACCCAAGGAAGGATGGGGCTTATCGGTTTTAGAGGCCAATTCTTGTGGCACGGTTGTCGTTGCAAGTAACTCTCCCGGCCTCAGTGAGGCTGTGCAAGATGGCCAAACAGGCTTTCTGGTTCCTCATGGTGATGTGGATGCCATGGTTTCCCGGCTGGACCAGCTGTTCAGTGATCCTGATTTGTACGCTCGCATGAGAGCCAGTGGGTTGGAGTGGGTGAAAACCTTCACATGGGACAAGGCCTCCAACCAAACCCTCGCTCTAATGGAAGAAGCTTGCCGTCGGTTTAAGCAATAAAAAAGGGCAGGACTTTTAAGCCCTGCCCTTTTTGCTGATCATGAAAAGTTAGTTCGACAATCGGCCACCAACGCCCTTGGCGTTTTTGGACATCGCTTTGACGCCTTCTTTTGGGCGCAGCGCGCGCACAGCGGCTCCTGCCTGCCACATTTCCGACTGATGGATCTCGGCCAACTTCTTGGCCAAGAACTTCTGGTAGTCCTTACCGCCGCAATCACGAAGCACTTCGCGGGTTTCTTGTCCCGTCTTGACTGACTGGTACAGCTTCTTGAAGACAGGCAGATTGGCCTTGTGGAAAATAGGGCGCCATTTCAATGCACCATGCTGGGCCGTTACTGAGCAGTTCTGATACATCCAGTCCATGCCGTTTTCATCAACAAGGCGGATGAGGCTTTGGGTCAGCTCTTCCACCGTTTCATTAAAGGCTTCGCTCGGCGAGTGGCCGTTGGCGCGCAAGACATCATACTGGGCGTGCATCATACCCGCCAAGGCACCCATTAGAACGCCACGTTCCCCTGTTAGATCGCTGCACACTTCCTTCTTGAAGGTGGTGGGGAATAAGTAGCCAGAACCGATGCCGATGCCGAGTGCCATGCACCGTTCCGCCGCTCGCCCGGTGAAGTCTTGTTCGACCGCGAAACTGGAGTTGATCCCCGCGCCCGACAGGAAGTTACGACGCACGTTCAAGCCGGACCCTTTAGGGGCGACCATGATGACGTCAACGTCTTTGGGAGGGATAACTCCCGTCTGGTCCTTGTAAACAATCGAGAAACCATGGGAGAAATAGAGTGCATCTCCGGGTTTCAGATTGGCCTTGATGGATGGCCAAACTTTCCGCTGTGCGGCGTCTGACACCAGTAACTGGATGATGGTCGCGCGTTTGACTGCGGTAGGGATATCAAACAAGGTTTTGCCAGGAACCCAGCCGTCTTTGCAGGCGCGATCCCAGTCTTTTTTGAATTCAGGAGCTTGCCCGATGATAACCTTGAACCCGTTGTCCTTAAGGTTCAATGCTTGTGCCGGACCCTGAACGCCATAACCGATAATGGCTATGGTTTCGTTTTTCAGAACTTTTTGTGCCTTGGCGACAGAAAATTCCTTACGGGTGACAACGTTTTCCTTATCTTTACCAAACGTAATTAATGCCATAAATATGATACTCCTTTTAAAAAGCCATTGAGTGTAGAAGTTTTTAATGCTACGTCAATCTTGAAAATATTTCGAGTTTGAGCAAGCGCATTACGGTGACAGTCAATTCGCAGTTGAAGATTTTTACTTACTGACTACAATGGAGGCTCAACTTTATCAAGAAAGAGACAATTATATGGCGCGAGTACACAATTTTGGGGCTGGTCCTGCCGTTCTTCCTGTAGAAGTTCTTGAGGAGGCTCAGAAGGAGCTCCTGGATTTTAAGGGATCAGGAATGTCCATCATGGAGCATAGTCATCGTGGCAAAGACTATGACGCAGTCCATCAGGAAGCGATTGAAAATATTCGAAAATTACTGAAGTTATCTGACGACTACTCCGTGTTATTTCTTCAGGGCGGCGCCAGTATGCAATTTGCCATGGTTCCCATGAATCTTTTGGGAGCAGGCCAATCAGCTGACTATGTGAACTCGGGCACGTGGGCCGACAAGGCGGTTAAAGAAGCTAAATTACAGGGAACGGTGAATGTTATTGCCAATACCGGTAAAGATATCCCCACCCACATGCCTAAGAATGAGGAACTGAAGTTCACCAAGGGAGCGGCTTATGTACACATTACCTCCAATGAGACCATAGCGGGCGCTCAGTGGAAGGTGTTCCCAAAGACGGATGCGCCATTGGTGGCGGACATGTCTTCGGACATTCTGTCCCGTTCTTTTGATATCAATCAGTTTGGTTTGATTTATGCTGGAGCCCAAAAAAACCTCGGCCCGTCCGGGTTAGCTTTGGTTGTGATTCGTAAAGATCTTGCTGAGCGGGCCCCTGCTAATGTGCCGACCATGCTCAAGTACAAGACGCACATTGAAGAGAATTCTCTTTATAATACCCCCCCTACGTTCGGGATTTATGTCTTGTCATTGGTGACGCGGTGGATGCTCAAAATGGGACAGGAGAACCTGTACAAGCAGAATGAGGATAAAGCGGCCAAGATTTACAACGCGCTGGATAGCAGTAGCTTTTATAAGGGAACGGCCATCAAAGAATTCCGGTCGGATATGAATGTCACCTTCCGGTTGCCCACCGAAGCCCTTGAAGAGGCCTTTATCAAAGAAGCCTCGAAGGCTGGGATGAAAGGATTAAAGGGGCATCGGATGGTAGGTGGTATTCGAGCCTCCATTTATAATGCTTTCCCTGTTGCCGGCGTGGATGCCCTGGTGGCCTTCATGAAGGAATTCGAAAAGAAAAATGGCTAGGGCTCCATTGCGGAGTCCCAAATCCTCGCCTAAGGACGTTCCGTCCACAATGAACTCACATCATTCGCCCTGCCCACGCGGCTCAGCAAGCTTCGCCCTCCAAAATAATATTCTCCACAGAATCTCGATGATGTATTTTGGAGGGCGAGGCTTGCCGAGCCGCGTCAATAAAGGATGTATGATGAAGATTTCGGGAGAGACCAATTCCTTAGGCGGGGATTTTGGGGATTACTCCGCACTTGACTCCTCCCCGCTCCGTACTCCACACTCCGCACTTCTTTACGCGCCTGTAGCTCAATTGGATAGAGCGTCAGCCTCCGAAGCTGAAGGTTGCTGGTTCGATCCCGGCCAGGCGCACCACAAGAGATCGAGAAT
Organism: Kiritimatiellia bacterium; assembly: GCA_038330175.1. Lineage (GTDB taxonomy): Bacteria > Verrucomicrobiota > Kiritimatiellia > CAIKKV01 > CAITUY01 > JAABPW01. The sequence continues at coordinate 4,854 of JBBQNS010000112.1, read as the reverse complement.
TATGAGCCGGATCAAACAGACCTTTGAGAAATTAAAACAGCAGAAACGCAAAGCGTTGGTATGCTTTTTGATGGCCGGTGATCCGGACCTTGAGGGTTCTGAGAAGCACTGTCGCGAAGCACTCCTAAACGGAGTGGATGTTTTGGAATTGGGCGTGCCCTTTTCTGATCCCACCGCAGATGGGCCCGTGATTCAAGCGGCGGGTCGGCGTGGACTAGCTGCCGGAACCAGCCTTGATGGGGTCCTGAAAATGGCGGGGCGCCTTCGCAAGGACTTTGATGCACCTATTGTGATTTTTGGTTATGCCAATCCTTTTTTCAATTATGGTTACGCCCGGTTGGCAAAAGAGGCGGCCGCAGCGGGGGTGGATGCTTTTCTGGTAGTTGATCTTCCGTTCGAAGAAAGCCATGAATTCAAACTCCATTTGGATCCGCTCGGATTAGACTTCATTTCTCTGATTGCCCCAACCACGCCTTCCTTGCGTTTGGGCCACATTTTAGAAAATGCGTGCGGATTTGTTTATTATATTATGGTTAAAGGGGTTACAGGCGTTAGGGCTGAAATCCCTGCCGATGTTGCGGAACATTTGGCGCGGTTGCGACAGAATACCGCCCTGCCCATTGTGGCAGGATTCGGCGTGAGCGATGGCGCCCAGGCCCGTTCGGCGGCCCACTATGCCGACGGAGTGGTCGTGGGAAGCGCCTTGGTTCAGGCGGCGAAAGCGGGATGTTTGGTGGCCTTGGTCAAGGAATTGAGGCTGGCACTCGATTCCCCGAATTGATGTGTAGAGAGAAAGTGATTGCGCCACGGGGGCGAATCAGGTAAAAGTACCCGGCTTTTTTGAAGAAAGGTTTTGTTATGAAGAAGGATATACATCCAAACTATGTTGATGGAACGATTACCTGCTCATGTGGCTCGGTCGTTCAGGTGAAGTCTACCAGCCAGACCATGCATGTGAATAGCTGTTCGGCCTGTCATCCGCACTATACGGGCCGTTCTGCGTTGCAAGACAGCAAGGGCCGTGTGGAGCAGTTCCGCAAACGCTACGCCAAGAAGTAGTCAGTCAGAGAGTAGGAAAAGGCCGGAAGACCGAAAGGTGTTCTGGCCTTTTTCCGTTTTGAATCCGGAAACGGTGTTTGAACTTACTACTGACTTGGAGCACTTCCTGTGATCGAGAAAGCTTATACTGACAAATTGGCGGCCCGAATGGTCCTGTTGGAGGCGGATATTGCCAATCCCGCCGTGGCGGCCAATCAAAAGAAATTCCGAGAGACCGTCAAAGAGCATTCGCGGCTCAGGAAAATCGTCGATAAATCGGAAGTCTATTTTCGGGTTCAACGTGATCTGGAAGAGCAACGCGCCCTGCTTGCAGCAGAAGATGCGGATCCTGATTTGAAGGCGTTGGCGGCCGAGGAAGTCGCCGGGCTCGAACAGGCTTTTCCCGTCGCCGAAAAACAACTCTTAAGCACCTTGATTCCGCCGGATCCCAATGATGAGCGCAACGTCATCATGGAAATTCGCGGTGGTACGGGTGGGGATGAGGCCGCCTTGTTTGCCGGCGATCTGTTCCGCATGTACAACCGGTTTTGTGATGAGCGGAAGTGGAAGATTTCCATCATCGATGCCAGCCCATCCAGTGTGGGGGGCTATAAGGAAGTGGTGTTTTCCATTTCCGGCAGTAATGTCTACAGCTTTCTGAAATACGAATCAGGCTGTCATCGAGTTCAGCGCGTGCCCGTCACGGAAGGCTCCGGCCGCATTCACACCTCAGCGGCGACCGTCGCGGTGCTCCCTGAGGTGGATGAAGTAGACGATATTGATATTCCTGCGGCGGATGTTAGAGTGGATATCTTCTGCTCATCCGGACCCGGCGGACAGGGCGTCAACACCACCTATTCGGCCATTCGTGTCACTCATCTCCCTTCCGGTCTGGTCGCTCAAAGTCAGGACGAGCGGTCCCAGCATCGGAACAAGGAAAAAGCGATGAGTGTTCTCAAAGCTCGTCTTCTGGACTGGCAGCAACGCCAGGAGGAGGAGAAGAGCGGCAATCTCCGGCGCACCCAGATTGGTACAGGCGACCGTAGTGAAAAGATTCGTACCTACAATTTCCCGCAAAACCGCCTGACCGACCACCGGATTAATTATACGATTTACTCCTTAAACCGGGTCATGGAGGGCGCTCTTGATGATTTGGTTGTGGCACTTCAGGAACACGATACAGATCTGCGCGTTCGCAAGGAAATGGCCTCCTTTAAAGAATGAAGACGCTCCTCGAGGTGTTGCAGTCAGGGACGAGCTATCTGGCCGGTCGGGGTGTTGAGAATCCCCGACTGGTAATGGAGCAGTTGATGAGCCATGTTTTAAAGTGCCCCCGGCTCCAGCTCTACATCCGTTTCGAAGCCGCGGTGCAGGAATCAGAGCTGATTAATTTAAGAGCGGGTATCAAACGTTTGGGCGCCGGAGAGCCTTTGCAATATGTCATCGGTGACACCGAGTTCATGGGGCACCGTTTTAAGACGGATCGTCGGGCATTGATCCCGCGTCCTGACACGGAGAGCCTGATCTCCTTGGTGCTGGACTGTGAGCCGCTGTGGGGCGCAGAGAAGCCCGTCATTGCCGATATCGGAACAGGGAGTGGATGCATTGTCATGAGTCTGGCGTTGGCTCGGCCAGAGGCCCGCTACATCGGCGTAGATGCCAGTGAGGTGGCCCTTGGTCTGGCCCGCGAGAATGCGGATTTGAACAAGATTGCCGCGGCGGTTGAGTTCAGGCTGGGCAATCTGCTGAACGGATTTGAGGCCGGATCCCTTGACGCCGTGGTGGCGAATCTTCCCTATATTACGACCGCTGATTGTGGCGTTCTGCCCATCCATATCCGCGAGCATGAACCGATGTCGGCACTGGATGGGGGCGCCGATGGTTTGGATCTGATCCGCACGCTAGTGGAGCAGGCGGTAGGGGTGTTGCGGCCTAATGGCTGGATTTTTCTTGAAATAGGTTTTGACCAGAGCGTCCCGGTTGTGGAATGGTTAACCCGTCACGATTTTAAAGAGGTACGTGTTCACAAAGATCTCGGGAATCGGGATCGTGTCGTGTTAGCCCGGCGATAAGGAGAATTCATGAGCTTTCTTGATGTGGCGAATAAGCGTTTTAGCGTTCGATGCTATGAGACAAAACCTGTTCCTGAAACGGCGCTTCAAGCCGTTCTTGAGGCAGGGCGATTGGCTCCCTCTGCTGCTAATCGGCAGCCCTGTCATTTCATTGTGATCCGAAATGAAGAACAACGCCGCAAATTGGGCCTAGCCTATCCTCGGGATTGGTTCTGGCAGGCTCCCGTGATTATTGTTGCCTGTGTTGAGGTTGCCCGTGCCTGGGTGCGTTCGGATAACAAGGGTTATGGGGATGTTGATGGGGCGATTGCGATTGATCACATGACCCTTTGTGCCGCAGCTCTTGGCCTAGGGACCTGTTGGATTTGTGCTTTCGATCCCGCCAAGGTCAGAAACCTTTTGAATCTACCCGACGGATTTGAGCCGTTGGCCCTGATCCCTCTTGGCTATCCGGCGGAGCCGGTTCGTGCCAAGAGCCGGAAACCGCTCGACGCGATCATTCATCAGGAAACGTGGTGAAATCAAGGTTTTCGAGCCTTCTCCTTGTGTTGCTGGCGATCGGCCTGCTGGCGTTGGCAGTGGCATGGGGGCGGCATTCGGCACGGGAAGGCTCAACGTCGGGCACGTTAACTTCTGAGGCACCGCCGGGCGTTCGGTTTGTCTCCGTAGCGCTAGGCGGTTTCCGCGGGCTCCTCGCTGATTACCTGTGGGTCCGGGCGTCTAGCCTTCAGCAGGAAGGTCGGTTTTTCGAGGTGGCCCAGTTATCCGATTGGATTACCCGCCTTGAGCCACGCTCTCCTGAAGTCTGGGCCTATCACGCATGGAACATGTCTTATAATATTACCGCGATGCTGTCCGATCCCGGGGACCGATGGCACTGGGTTAAAAACGGAATCCGGCTTTTGCGCGATGAGGGGATTCCTTCCAATCCCTCCAGCCCCAAGCTTTATTGGGAATTAGGGTGGCTATTTTATGACAAGGTGGGCGGGCGATGGGATGAAGCCACCCCGTATTACCGCATTTCCTGGGCCAGAGATATGTCCCAACTGTTGGGCAGTGGACAGGTGGACTATCCGGCATTGGCCCAGCAGGGGGGCACCACGCAACTCATGGCCTCAGTAGGGTTGAATCTAGAGGCGATGAAAGCGGCGGATAGCGAATACGGCCCTTTGGACTGGCGGTTGCCCGAGACGCATTCCCTGTATTGGGGTTTTCGGGGGCAGCACTTGCTCCCCGTATCGGATGCGGTTTGGTGTGAACGCCTTATATGGATGGCGCTGAAAGAGACCCTGAAAGGGGGCGCTCTCACTTTTATGCCGGAACAGCACCGCTATCAGCGTGGCCCGCGTTTGGATATTGCTATCAAGGTTATTCACCAATGTGCGGATAAAAAGCCCGCAAGGGATCCATTGGTATCAATGGCAAAGTTTATTTTTCTGAAAGAGTCCGCAGTGTATCTCTATGCCTTTCAGCAGCCGGTTGAAGCTGATGCGGCGCTTCGCTTATTACAAAAGGAAAAGGCCTCTGATGTGCCGGTCGGGCTGACGCTTGAAACATTTGTCCAGAAAGAGCTGGCCGATCAGATGAGGGGGCTGGATGATTTGAGCCGGGAAAAGAGGGTGGTGAATCATCTGGTGCAAGGTGATATCTGGCGGCGTCTGGAAGTGCCTCCCTATGCGGAGGGGTATGTTCACTTGGCCAAGTTGTGCTGGACGGTCGCTACCGGCACCAACGGCACGGACAA
>JBBQNS010000111.1:0-12709 GCA_038330175.1 Kiritimatiellia bacterium | reverse complement strand
GCTTCCCTTATTACCGGAATCCCGTATCGACAACCCTCCCAGTGTGGCCTGTCGCAGGTGTAAGTTGCGATCCTATGAGTGGTTCAAATAGGTCCCCATGCGCTCAGACAACATTTACACACAAAAACAGCAGCCCTCGGCTCATAATCAACGGTGCTCGGCTCATAATTAGAATTGCTGAACAAACAGGCGTCAGAACAAAGAGGCGTCACCAGTAATGGGTCACTCATGGGGGGGGGGAGGGGGGATGTACCACCCGCTTCGCTGGAGGGATCGGAGGGAGAGAGAGAGGGAGAGAGAAGAATGGTTTTATTTGTCCGAAGGGCATCGAAAGGCTCGGTTTTCCCTCAAGGAACGGTGTTGTGGCAATTTTCTAATCGGGTACTCGCGATTAAAAAATTGCCGCAACATTTTCTTTTTCGTCCCGTAAGTCCCCTCCTCACCTCCGTGAACTCCAGCGGAGCGGGTGGTAAATCTTCTCTTGAATTTCATCCTGGCAGATTTACCCCTACGTGAGTGACCCATTACCGTCATCAAAAATATAAAAATAAAAAATAGAGGATCACGAAGATCAGGCCGAAATGAAATCACGGGAATGATTTTTCAGCGGAATCGCTTATGGAGATTTCGTTCCAGTTTCGCTCTACCTATTCAAAGTGACACTCAACGATCCGACTGATGAAGGCTAGTTCGGCTAGTTTCTGCAAAACGTCACGATAATTAGCCTGGTGCGTGAATCCGATGCATAGGCATTGATCTTTAGCCTTCCCAACACGACCTGGCGAATCGGGCATGAAGCGAACACTCCGATCAATCTCACGAACCCGGTTTCTACAACTCTCGTTGTTGGGGATAGCGAACTCATAGGACAACGCTACTTTCCCGTCAGCAGGCCCCCGCAGCCCATCGCGATCAAGCTGACAGAGATCCAGCTCGACCTTGCGCCATAGATCGCTATCCGACTGCTTCAGGGTCTGCAAACAGGAGGTCGCAACAAACAATAATGCCATCAGCAGGAGTCTACCCAGGTTTTTCATGTATTCATGCCCGTACCGTTGATCATGCTGGAAAAATACGCCAACCCCACTGTCACCTCAAGACAATGTTCCCGACAAAGAAATCCTGTATTCGTCTGATCCTCTTTCAGTATAATCACGGGATGAGTCATTTTCTCTGGAAAAAGGATATCGAAGCCAGCCTGCAAAGCCGACTGGCGGATACCTTTTCACAATCTCACCTCATCCATATTCCAGACATCCCCTCCGCTGCTGAAGCCTGGATGGTTTGGGAACTCGCGCGGTGGTCACACGCCACGGTCCTCTGGATCGCCGACGGGCCCCGTTCATTGGAGTGGATGGCCCGCGACCTGCAATCCCTGACCCCTCCTGAAACATCTCCACCCCTCGTTTTCCCGAGCTGGGAAGTGCTCCCCTCAAACACCGCGACCTCACCGGACCTGGGCGTCATGGGAGCCAGACTGGACACCCTCACCGCTCTCGCCTCAAGGGCCCCCCGCGTGATCGCCACCTGCGCCCAAGCCCTCATGGAAAGTACGCTGTCACGCGAGGCTTTTCTGGCCCATACCCGCATCTTGAAAACCGGCGACGAGGTTGATCCCACCGAATTAACCTCCTATCTAGAACAAAGCGGTTATACCTTCTCGGCTGAAGTCCAATTCCAAGGTGATGCGGCACTCCGCGGGGGGATTCTCGATATCTGGCCCCTGACCACCCCTTTCCCACTACGCATCGAATTCTTTGGCTCCATAGTTGAATCACTCCGTACTTTTGATCCTGTCGAACAGCGCTCCCTGACCCCCGTCACTGAAGCAATCCTCGCTCCTGCCAGCGAATGGAAACTCCTGCGTGCCCGCAAGGAAAACCGCGCCTCACTTCTGGATCATCTCATAGCCGAATCGCCCTCCGCCAAAAGCCTAATCGTCGTCTGGTCAGATAAGGATTCCATTCTGGCCCATACGGCAACGTACGAAGAAGCCGTGCAGGAAGCCAAGGCGAGTGATTATGTAGCTCGACTCGCTTCACGGGAAGCCGTGCTGGCGGCTTACCCCGCCTTGCGCCAGGTCTATATGGGCTCCCGCCCTGACGCAACTTGCCCGCAGCTTGTCCTCGACTTCCAACCGGTGGAGCCCATTCCTTCGATTACCGGTCGGCATGTCCTACACCCTGATGCGATTGAGACCAGTCGCCGCCGATTCCTAACAGTGACTGCCACCGCTCTTGCCAGTGGAACCCGCACAGCATTTTTTTTCGACAGCACGGGAACCCATGCTCGATTTGAGGACGTCTATGGCGCGATCTTCAAGGAGGCCAAACCCGACATCATTATGGCTCCACTAACAGGTGGATTTGCTAGCGCTGAACTCAATCTAATAATTGTGGCTGAACCGGACCTCTACGGTCGCAAGATCCAGCGCAAGCGTCCGCCTGCCCGCAAGACGCAGGCCGGAGCCGGTGCCCGGATTACGGATTGGACCGACATGGAGCCCGGAAATCTGGTGGTGCATATTGATCACGGTGTTGGCCGATATCTCGGCTTGCGTGAAATTACCGTGGGTAACCAGCTTCAGGAAGCGCTGGCAATCGAATACGCCGAAGGTGCCAAACTGTATGTTCCGGTTTCCCATGCCCATCTCCTGACCCGGTATGTGGGCGTGGGCAAGCACTCGGCGGCGTTGCATCAACTGGGCGGCAAGCGCTGGATTCACGAAAAACTGGCCGCACAACATGCGGTGCAGGACATGGCTTCTTCGTTACTCGAAATTCAAGCGGCGCGCGATTCTCAGGAAGGGTTCGCTTTTCCACCAGACAACCCGTGGCAACACGAACTCGAAGCCTCTTTCCCCTATCAGGAAACCGATGACCAGGAATCGGCCATTCGGGAAGCAAAAAAAGATATGGAGGCCAAGCGCCCCATGGATCGGCTTTTATGCGGGGATGCCGGGTATGGCAAAACCGAAGTCGCGATCCGTATCGCCTTCAAGGCCGTCATGGCCGGCAAGCAGGTCGCCGTTCTGGTCCCCACCACCATTTTAGCCCAACAACATTTTCAAACGTTCTCGGAACGGATGGCGCCCTTTCCCATCCGAATAGAGATGCTCAGCCGGTTCTGCACCCGGGGCGAATGCACCCGTGTGATTCAGGGTCTAGCCGAAGGCAAGGTGGACATCGTCATCGGCACACATGCCTTGATTCAGCCTACAATTGCCTTCAAGGATCTCGGACTGGTGATCATTGATGAAGAGCAAAAATTTGGCGTTCTTCACAAAGAGCGATTCAAACATATTCGGCGTTTAGTCGACGTCCTAACCCTCACCGCCACTCCGATCCCCCGAACGCTTTACATGAGCATGACCGGCGCACGGGACTTGAGCACCATCCAAACGCCTCCGCAAGAGCGGCTGACCGTTGAAACCATTGTCACCCCTGACACCGATAGCGTAATTCGTGAAGCCATCCTCCGGGAGTTGAATCGGGAGGGCCAAGTGTTCTTCCTGCATAACCGGGTTCGCAGTATCGAGCGACTGCGTGAGCGGATCCAGCGATTAGTGCCCGAAGCCCGAATCGGGGTCGGCCACGGTCAGATGCCTGCGGGCGCATTGGAAGAAGTCATGCGGGAATTCTCCCAAGGCGAATTCGACGTTCTGCTTTGTACCACCATCATTGAAAGTGGTTTGGACATCCCGAATGCCAACACAATTTTGATTGATCGGGCGGATCGATTTGGACTAGCGGAACTCTACCAGTTGCGCGGCCGCGTGGGGCGCTCCAAGCACAAGGCTTACGCCTATATGCTACTGCCCGCCCAAGCTCATGTTGATCCCACCGCCCGAAGGCGGATCCAAGCCATCAAGCAATACTCCGGGGCGGGAACAGGCTTTAGGTTGGCCATGCGGGATCTGGAGATCCGGGGCGCCGGAAATCTACTGGGCGCCAGCCAAAGTGGCCACATTGCCGCCGTCGGCTTTGGGCTCTACTGCCAATTGCTCCGCCACACGATCGCCCAGAAAAAAGGCGAGCCACTGCCGCCCGTCATTGACGTGGATGTCATTCTCGATTTCCTTAGTTTGTCCCCCTCGGACATCGGAGCCAGCCATTCCGCCATCATCCCAGCGACTTACATTGAAGACGAGCGGCTACGGGTGGGAATGTACCGCCGTATTGCCGAAACGGGTTTTGTCAAAGAGGTACGTGCCCTGCGCACGGGCTTCCGCGATCGCTTCGGCCCGATCCCAGCCGAATGTGAGCGGCTTCTCAAGCTCGCTGAAATCCGTATTTTGGCGGCAGGCAAAAAGATCAAATCGATTGAAGTCGAGGACGCTAAATTTATGCTTAAGCGTCAAAGCGACTACCTCATGCAAGCGGGTGGACGGTTCCCTCGATTGAAATCAACCTCGCCTGATGACCGACTGGACGAAATCCGCAGCCATCTCAGAAAGCTGGAAACCTGAGAATTCAGGCTAATAGACGGTAGGCTGTTAGACCGTTAGGAAATGTGAGAGATCTCATCGAATCATGGCCTCGGTCATTTATAATTTCGTCCACCCACATTCTTGTTTTCGCCTAATAGCCTACAGCCTAACCGACTAACAGCCTTGGCGTCCCCCCCTGGGGACGCCAGTGACTTCTTCCCTTGTATCCGCCTCCCGCTTTATGGTAACCTTCGCAACTAAATCGATATCACTACAACTCGATTACCAAAAAGGAATGTAGAAAGTATGCAAAACACAACCCGCCGATTATCTTTCATTGGGGTCTCCCTCCTTACCCTCATCTTTTCGACAAGCCTATCCCGTGCGGAGGCTACCCCGTCGTTCCGCTATGGAGGCGATGAGCGCGCGCGTTGGGAATATTTTGATCACATCCCCAGCAAAGTGGATGTGCCCGCCTATAGCCGCAACGGAGAAAATGATTACTTTAGGTTACGCACACGCGTCTGGTCTGAACTGGATCTGCTCCCCTCCGTCACAGCCAAAGCCCGGATTGTCAATGAAAGCCGTGCATGGATTTATCCCGACATGACCCAGAAACCCCAGCGGTCCTCCTCGGAATGGCCCGATGAGTGGGTGTTCGATAACCTCTATTTAGAAGCCCGGGATCTGCTCAATAAGAGCGTGGATATTCGCGCTGGCCGACAGGAGCTTCTGTACGGAAATGGCCGGGTCATTCTCGATGGAACACCGGGCGATGGCTCACGCACGTTGTATTTCAACGCCATCAAAGCGACCCTCAAGTCGATTCCCGACTCCCAACTGGACCTTTTCGGCATCTATAATCCTTCCGAAGATCAGTGGGCCATCAATGGCGCACAACGTGATCTTTCGGCTTTTCCAAAAGCCCCGAAAGGAGCCACTGAAAGCGGAGCTGGACTGTATCTTAAAAATTCCACGCTTAAAACCTTGCCCTTGGAGGCTTACTTGATCTATAAGCGGGAAAGTGCCTATGAGCAGGCCGTTAAACCCAATGCCGCCGGCCAATTTGCGGCCCCCACCTACGCGTGGCAGACTTTGGATACATCTACCAAGACCCTGAATAATCCTGATAATGACATCGGGACCGCTGGGTTTCGCTTGATGCCGGTGTTCAATGACCACCTGACAGGAAATCTGGAAGTGGCGGGTCAGCTCGGGCAGCATGGTGATACGGATATGCACGGCTTCATGGTAGATGCCTTTTTAGCACAGAAGTTCGCCTCCGCACCTGCCACCCCCATTCTGAAAGGCGGAGTTTATCTGCTGTCTGGTGACGACCCCAAAACATCAACCGACGAGGGCTGGAACCCGTTGTGGGCGCGGTGTCCACAAAGCAGCGAATTATATGTCTTTGCTTATGATGCAGAGCAGTCTTCTTTCCGGTGGTCCAACCTGATCGACCCTAACATCAGTCTCTCGGTCACCCTGGCCAAATGGGCCAAAACGACGGTTTCGGCACATTACCTGGCGGCCTTTGAAGCGGATGGAAATGGCGGCGGACGGGAACGCGGCTGGCTGGGCCAGTTAAGACAGGATTTTACACTGGCAGAAAATACGCTCCGTGCACAAGACAAGCTAACAACCTATTTCCTAGTTGAATGCCTGGAGCCCGGGAACTACTACAAAAATAATGACACCGCCGTCTTTGCACGGTGGGAAATTCTCTACGCGTTTTGAGTGGGCTGAAATCGCAGACTTTTGCGCCACTTGATCATTGAATATTCAAGCGTTTGCCAAGCCGACCGCCATACCGACCGGCAGGGTAAATACGATCCCCTTGCCCGGCTCATTCAACCGTCCGGCCTTGATCACCGCATCAAAGACCTGCTGCGTCTGTGCCTCTGTCACCAGAATCAAAACGACCTCTTTCATGGAATCAACTTTGATCCGGAGCAGGTTTAAATGTTCATCGGTACCGGTACCCCGGGCGAATAAAACGGTAGCTCCGTTCGCGCCCGCTTTGTGGGCGGCCTCGACCAGACGGTCGGCTTTACCCCGTTCGACGATAGCAACAATCACTGTCTGTTTGAGTTCGGATGTCATGCGCGTGCCTCCAGAATTCCACCTATAAGTATCGCCGAAGTTGTTCCGTATGCTGTGAAAGCAATTAGCCCAAAACCCTGGCGGATCGGATCGGCCCCGGAAACCATCTGCGAAAGCCCAATAGCCAGACCGAGCAAAATAGGAATATTGACCGGGCCGGTGGTCGCGCTGGCACAGTCGAAAGCAATGCCGACAATGTGCTCAGGGGCAAGCAGAACGAGCAACAATAAAACCAAGAGGGCAACCACAGCAGACCACTTCATGGAGAAAGGTGTAAATATCCGCACAATACCGAGTCCGGCCCCCAGTGCAAAACCAGCGGCAGCAGTGTGTATGATGAGGTTACTCCGGATGGCTCCAACCGAAACCTCTTCAATCTGGCTAGCCATAATTCGTAGTCCCGGTTCCAACAATGTAGCGCAATAGCCGATCACCCCAACAAAAAGAATCACCGGAATTTTATACCGCACCAGAACGAGATCCCGTCCGGTTTCCTGAGAAAGCGGGATGAGGCTGGATGAAATACCAGCCATAAAGAGATAGAGTCCCGCCAGCGTGAGTAGCAAGGCCCCCGAGACAAACCACCAATTGACGCTACTGCTCCGGAACACGGCCACACGAACGATCAAGAATAACCCGGCCACGGCCAAGATGGGCTTGGAAAGACTCCATAAATCAACAAGGATTGAACGTAACATCATGGCTCAGACTCCCTCTTGATGAGTCGTCGGACCCGTCTGTTTCAAAGCCCGCTGATCCAGGGTTTCCTGCAAAGCGGTTAACACCACCTGGTCTTTGCTAGTCTTAAGCCGTTGAGCGATCAGAGCCGGTACTACCGGATCGTTCATGGCCGACAGAATCGACGCAGCATTTATTAAAATTGTGCCATCCCGCTCCCGGATCACCTTGCGCAGCAACAACACACTGACTTCAGGCTCTTTAGCCAACTCCCCTTCCGCGATATCGCGATGCGTTCCCAATGATTCTATGGCAAAGGATAGGCCGACAGCGGCCCTTTTCTCCTGCTGCAGCCGCGCCAACGTTTCACGGAGTGCTCCCAAGGTGGTCGTATCCTGGCAACGGGCAAGGAAAGCCGTGCCCAGAACAAACGCTTTTCCGAACTCAGCGTCCTGTTCCAACTTGAGGACCTGGCGCAACGTTGCAGAGATGTTCGTGACAGAAGCCGCCCACGCCACGCCATATTGGTTGGACACAAAGCTGCGATAATAACACGTGTCGACGTGCCCTGTCAGAGGAGCCGAAAACACGCCTTCCTCAACTAGTCCCGCGCTGACGACGTTGGTAAGATTGGTGGGATTGCCCCCCCAGTAAAACGAGGCGTAGGCGCCATGGCCAACCAGAAGGATTCCCCGAAGAGTGACCGAGGTTTCATCGATGCCAGTAGCGGCATCATTATCAACGGACGGAGAGCCCCAGGCATTAAATTGGAGGGAGGGTTGCGTAATCGTCGTTCCGCAGGCATTGGAGCTGGAATAGGTAAAGAAATACGATTGATTCGAATAAAGCCCGGTAATAGCTATTTTAAGCGGGCCAGGCGCTTGCTCGCCCTCCAACGCGCTCCTGTATTGCCAGTCGCCGATCGCGGTACCGGCATCGTTTGTTCCCCAATAGACCGCCACATAAACCGGGGCTGTACGATTAGAAACGAGCACGCCATTCAACGTCGCGGAGATGGCGGTGACGTCGGACGGAGCGCAATTCGAAATGGACGGAATGACGATCGAGGTCGTCTCAAAAAAGGCATTAGACGCTTGATTCATCCAGCTGGCCCAGATCCAATTAGAAGAGCGGGCAACACTGGAAACCCGAGCCTCGTCCAACTGGCCTGTAAAAAAATTAGCACCCCCATGGCTTGCTAAATAAAAAACGGGATCGGGAGCGGGCGGCGCTTTATTGACTGCCGCTGATACCGGCACACCATTCCGATACAGTATCAGTTGTCCCGAATTTGTCGCGGAATCGTATGTCACCGCGATATGTTGCCAGCTGCCGACAGGCATCGGATTAGGGTCCATGACCGCCTGCCAGTCATTATTATGCCCGGAACATAACTGTCCCCCAGGCACCCAAAATGCGTGCGAATTACCGCTGGACATCAGGTTTCCATTGGCAGCAAGTTTGACCCAAGCTTCCTTAGTATACGCGTTCATCGTCATCACGGCCCCCATAGTGATTTTACTGGAGCCATTGAAGTTCTGAGCCATACCAACCACACCGTCCGCCTGACTATTCCCGCTTTGCGCACCCTCGAAACGATTGGAGGATGAATCCAAATGGATCCCGGTTGATGCCCCGGCCGTGACCGGCTCGGCCAAATGCCAAACGCCGCGGTAATTTGAATTCCAGGTAGCCCCGTTCGTTGAATAGGCGGGGACAACCTGGTGCTCCTTGCCCCAATAGGCCAAGAGAGTGGTATTCGTGCCAGCTAATTTGGGTACTTGTACCCACACGAGAGAGACGCCATTGGTATCCCACTGCTCAATCTCATAATTGAGTTCATGGATCAACGAGGCGTCAGTGAACCTCAGATCCGCATTGGATCCGGAAAGGAATTGTGTATAGGTAAAACCCGGCCGGTTGCTAAACGTCACCAATACCGAAAAATCCTCCAACGGTTCGGAGCGGGTATAACCGGTGAATACAATTTTCATCTGGTTCGCCCACGAACTAAATTCAGCGGCCGAAACCGACGCGGGAGTGGCAAAAAATCCCGCACAAAGACACATGATGATAGCCATATGTCGCAAAGACGACGTAAGCGTGGCGCTATGGTTTTGTATTTTCATGGGCGGCATTTTACCAGTATATCTCTAATCTGCAAGTAGGCTCCTATTTCCCCGCTTAATTGCATCGGCTCCAAAAGAGTGACGCAGGGCATCAACCGCTTGATCGAGCTTTTTATTGCGCCCTTTCTGGTTTTTGCCGGACTCATCCGCAAATAACTCCTGCTGGGCTGGGACAGCTTGATCGGGCGTAAGGAGATGGCTCACGCCAAACCCCACTAGCCGGATAGGCCGCACCACATGCTCCCGCTCGAAAAGCGTCATGGCGCTGGCGATCAATTCCCGATCGCTATTAAGGGCAACGGAAAAGGACGTCTGCCGGGTAATCGTGGAAAAATCACCAAACCTTAATTTGATCTGAACCGTTTTGGCCAGCTTTCCGGATTTGCGCAATCGCCCGCCCACTTCTTCTGCCAATTCAAGCAAGCATTGGCGGACCCTCTCGACATCCGCTTCATCGTGGGTAAAGGTGTGTTCATTAGAGATGCTTTTTTCTTCCCAATGAGTTACGACCGGGCGGCTGTCGCGGCCTCGGGCCAGTTCGGCCATATCCTGTGCGCCTGTTTTCCCAAACAGCCGCTCCATCGCACGAAGATCCAAAGCCTGCAATTGACCTATCAATCTGATCCCAGCCTGTTCCAACCGGGCTCCAATCACTTTGCCAACTCCCCACATTTTGGTTACAGAAAGCGGGGCGAGAAAAGCAATGATCTCGGTTTCCGCCACAGGCACCACCATTAGGCCATCCGGCTTGTTCATATCGCTGGCCATCTTGGCTAGAAATTTATTAACGGCGACGCCCACTGAAGCCGTCAGCCCGATCCGTGTCTTGATGCGCTCCTTCAATTCCCCGGCAATGGTCACCGCATCACCCGATATCCGCAGGGCTCCAGCCACATCGAGAAAAGCCTCATCTAGCGAAAGCGGCTCGACGAACGGCGTAAATTCCTCGAAGATCGTCATGATTTGGGCGGAAATTTCGGCATATCGCTCCATGCGAGGAGGCGTAAAGATCGCATGCGGACATAGTTTTCCGGCCGTACGCGAGGGCATGGCGGAATGGATCCCAAAACGGCGGGCTTCATAAGAACAGGTAGCCACCACCCCACGCTGATCGGGCGGGGATCCGACCACTAAGGGGAGGCCTCGCCACTGAGGATGATCCAACACCTCGATGGCCGCATAGAAGGCATCCATGTCCACATGCAAGATCGTGTGGAGAACGGTGTTCACTTATCGATCTTCGACAAATAGTGCTCTAATTCGCGCCCATATTCCGTGTCTTTTCCGGCCCGGACCAGCTGCTTGTGAACATGGGCCAGGCCATCCGGGCCGGAATCCACCTCACTGACAGAACTAAACCGATCTTCACGGTTCGGGGCCAACATCTTGCGCAAGGTATGCACAAACCGTTCATTTTGGCGCACATAATCTGGAAGAAATTCCGGCAGACGTTCCGCCAGTTTCAATTTGAAAGGCAATAACTCATCCTCATCCATTCCCGGATTGCAAACCGGCTCGCCTCGCAGCATTTCCAGGAACACGAGTCCGGCGCTGAAAATATCCGACTGGACCTGAGGCGGCTTTCGCTCGTGGATTTCCGGTGCCATATAAATAGGAGTCCCCAGCAGCCAATTTGATTTTTCACCAATCTGAACTGCGCGGCCAAAATCGACCAGTTTCACGTACCCTAGCCGATCGATCATGACGTTACCCGGCTTGACATCACAATGAACAAATCCAGCCGAGTTCAGTGCTTCTATCCCTCGCAGCATCATCCGCATGATGTAGATTGCTATTCCCGGCTGAACACAAACCTTCCGGTCATCCAGTCGAAAAATCACATCCGTAAACCGGGCCCATTCATCAGGCGTACTTCGTAACCGGGACGTGGTGAGGTGGGTTCCGTCGAGAAATTGTTTGAGATCCACGCCGTCGATTCCATCCATTTGAAGATACCCAATCCCACAGGTCTCCTCATAGGTGTCACGCGAAGCCAGATTGGGACTTTGCATAGCCTGAAGTCGTGAGGTTTGGGCGGCGATACGCCCCATATCAGTCCAATACAACTCGGGACTCGGGTAATTAGCGGGATCAAACAGCTTGATGGCGTGCCGTGTAACGCACCCACGCGCTCCTTGTCGCAGTCCTAGAAAAACAACTCCTTGCCGGCCTCGCCCCAATTCCTTCAAGAATTGATAAGCAGCCGGGTAATAGATGGCTTTGGCGCGGATAATCGCCTCATAATTTTCCTGAAGTTGCCCCAGCGTCATCGTAGTGGACGTGAAAGGGGTCTGCGGCAGATAGACTGGCGCAGTTACATCCAGAACGGTATCCAGCATTTGGGTAGCACTCATAGTGGTCGGGCCTACTTTTAGGATTTGGCGGCCTGCCCTTGCCGGCGGCGTACTTCGAACAGAGCGATCGCGGCTGCCACGGCCGCATTAAGAGAACCTACATGGCCTCGCATGGGAAGCCGTATGACTGCATCACAGGTTTCGCGAATCAACTTGCCTAAACCCTCCTCTTCACTGCCAACCACAACGCCAATGGGGCCAGTCAGGTCGGCCTCCTCATAAGGAGTTGCTTCAGGACTTCCTTCGAGGCCCACCAAGCGGACCCCTTCCTCTTTAAGTGCCAACATCGCCTGATGCAGGTTCACCACCTGCGCCACCGGCACATGCTCAGTGGCACCCGCTGAAGCCCGAACCACCGCCGGAGTCACCGAAACGCCCCGATGACGCGGAATGATCACCCCATTCACTCCTGCGGCATCTGCGGATCGGATCATAGAACCCAAATTTTGGGGATCCTGCACGTGATCAACCAACAACATCAGAATCGGGAGTTTTCGGACTGACGCCCCTTCCAGTATATCTGAGAGCTCGACATAGGGATATTCCGCCACCACGGCGGCAACACCCTGATGGTTCCCTCCCCGGCAGAACCGATCCAATTCGAATAACGCAACGGACTGAATCTCCAAAGAGCGTTTTTCGGCCAATTTAAGAAATTGCACAATGGCCGCAGAAGACCGGCGCACGTTATTGGCCATCAACAGGCGCTTCACTTCACGGCGTCCGGCCCGCAACAATTCACATACCGGCTGTCGCCCATAAACAATCTCAGGTTCGTTTGACATGGAGGAAAGGATACACGGTGCGAAAACAGAAAACAATAGCGAGTGACATCCCCAAAATCCTCGCCTAAGAAACTGGAAGTCTTCCTGAAATCCCTACAGCACCCTTTATTTACGCGGCTCGGCAAGCCTCGCCCTCCAAAAGAAACGTCTCGTCTCTGTAGATCATGTTCTTCGGGTGGGCGCGGCTTGCCGAGCCGCGTGGGCAGAACGAATCATGCTAGTCCATCGTGG
>JBBQNS010000110.1:0-12823 GCA_038330175.1 Kiritimatiellia bacterium | reverse complement strand
GAGGCGATTCATTTATACAATACCCGTAGGCTTCATCGGTCGTTGGCGCTTTGTACGCCAGAGCAGGCGCATCGGGCAGCGGCGTGAAAATTCCCTCCCCCCTCCTCCGGAGGAGGGGGGAGGGAATAGGGGCTTTGCCCCGCTTAGATAGGGATATAAACAGGATGATATGCAGAACAAAAAAGTGACAACTTTAAATCAGGACTTGACCAGATCTATGTGGAGATAATTATTCTGGAGGGCGAAGCTTGCTGAGCCGCGTGGGCAGGGCGAATCATGTCAGTTCATCATGGCCGTAACGTCCTTAGTCGAAAATTTGCCCCCTCGAAGAGTTATTGACGAACGCCCGTAAAATGAGGAAATTGCCCAATCATAAATTTTAACACGTTCCACACAGAGGAAATTAACGCAAGGAGCGGGGTCAGACTGTTAATAGTAAGTAGCCGATAAAAGCTACAGTGAGTGGGCTCGGGATACAAGGGCGGGTGTTTATTCAACTACTGGAGGAATTATGGAAAAGACAGTCAAGTTCAAGGTCGAGAAGGAAACGAAAAACACCGTAAAATACAATGAGGTTCCGGCAGAGGGACATAGGGTTTGGCATGTTTTTGCCCGCAATGTTGAAAGGTAATCCCGTGGGTGGGGTGTTTGCCGCGATGTGTCCCACGCTGGCCAAGTGGTTGGCTCTGTTCAAGTTAAAGGAAACAGTGTTGGCGCGCCCTCACCGGCGCCCGTAGGTAATCGCAAAAGAACCATCACTGTGCGCCCGCCTGTCACCGCCAGTACCCCGTCTTGCCCGAAATGTGGGCAATCAATGATTTTGCGTACAGCCCAAAAAGGCGGACGCGCAGGCAATCAGTTTTGGGGCTGCTCGAAGTATCCCGCGTGTCGTGGAATTCAGAACATGGCCTGATGGTGGTAATTCCTAATGGAGCAGATTGAACGAACGCGGAGGTATCTTGATCGAATGATCGAGATCTACTCCGGTGCTCCATATCTCGAAGTTTCTGAACACTACAGTGACGATGTGCTGTCATTCTTTATCCACTGTTACCATATTCGTGATTGGATCATTATTCTCCCGAGAAATCATCGTTTATTTTCAGGGCGTCATCACTCTCGTCATACCACTTTCGCGATATCTTTCTGCTGCTGTCCGTGCCCTTTCGCTTGCTGAACCAATGCGACGATATGAATCCATAGCGAAATAATCATGATTTTCAATCAAATGGATTGGGGTTGTTTTGGGGCTAGATGGCGCACTGAAAATAGCACAAACGATGTGAACAGAGGAACGTGCCTGAATCAGCTTTAGACATGAAAAAACCGCGTATTCCCTAAGAAACACGCGGTTTTAGTAAGTGGTGGTGGGATAAGGATTCGAACCTTAGAAGGCTAAGCCAGCAGATTTACAGTCTGCCCCGTTTGACCGCTCCGGAATCCCACCGATTCTTCATTGGAACCGGTTGATTAACGAAAATCGTCTCTCGCTGGGCCTCAAGAAAGGCGGGCATAATGGCTTTTGATTCGGCTCCTAGCAAGTCAAAAATCAATTAATCGATAATGGGACTCTCGCGAAGGGGGGAGGCGCCTACGGCAATTTGTAGGAGCAGCGCTTGCGCGTGATGTTCGCCCAGTACCTGCAATCGTGACACAAGGTCGCTTCCTACAGGCCGCTGAGAATTCAGAATCCAGCATCATCCTTCATCAACGCCTCCTTGATGCCCGTTGGGGTTTCTGTCATTATCGCCGCTCATAAAGGGATAGAATAGATGACAGAACCGGTTAAAGATAATTTGGAATGGTTGGCGGATCTCAATCCTCAGCAGCGGCAGGCCGTTATGCATGGCGAGGGGCCTCTTCTGGTGGTCGCAGGGGCCGGTAGCGGAAAAACAAAAACGCTCGCCTATCGCGTCGCCTATTTGATTTCGCAGGGGGTGAATCCCTCCAATATCCTGCTGATGACGTTTACTCGCCGTGCGGCTGAAGAGATGCTGAGCCGGGCCGCTGCCGTTAGCGTTCAGAGTGCCCACATGACGGGGCGCGTCTGGGGTGGCACCTTTCATGCCATAGCCAATCGCCTGCTTCGCACCTATTCTAAGCAGGCTGGTCTGCCAGCCAACTTCACGGTCATGGATCAGTCGGACTCCGAAGACTTGCTCAATGTCATCCGACAGGAATTGAATATCGGCAAAAACGACAAACGCTTTCCCCGCAAGAATACCTGCCTAGCCATCTATTCACGCTGTATCAATGGGGGTGAAAAACTAGAGCCAGTGCTGGCCCGGCAATATCCCTGGTGTGTGGAATATCAGGAGGAACTCAAAAGCTTGTTCAGCAACTATGTGATCCGTAAGCAGCAGCGGGGTGTTATGGATTACGATGATCTCCTGCTGTATTGGCTTCAGTTGCTCAGCGATGATGCGCTTGCCCGCGAGATCGGGGGCCGGTTCGAGCATGTCTTAGTGGATGAATATCAGGATACCAATCTGGTTCAGGCTGATATTTTGCGTGCGCTACGGAAATTCAATCAAAACATCATGGCCGTGGGTGACGATGCCCAGAGTATTTATGGATTTCGCGCAGCCAATGTTCGCAATATTCTTGATTTCCCCAAGCAATTCGAGGGGGCCATGATTATCACGCTGGAACAGAATTATCGGTCGGTCTGCCCGATTCTGGAAACCACTAACCGGTTGATCAGTCAGGCACCTGACCGGTTTACCAAGGATCTCTGGTCGGCTCGCAAAGAGGGGCAACGGCCCATGATTGTGACCTGTCGGGATGAAGCCTCGCAGGATAAATTTGTGGTCGATCGCATTATCGAACACATGGAGAAGGGCATTCCCCTCAATAAACAGGCGGTGCTCTTCCGCTCTGGCCACCTTTCGGACTCCCTTGAAATTGCGCTGACCACCCGGAATATCCCGTACCACAAGTATGGGGGGCTACGCTTCTTGGATGCTGCGCATGTCAAGGACCTGATTAGTTTCCTCCGGGTTTCTGAAAATCCTTCCGATGAAATTGCCTGGTTCCGGGTCCTGCAGATGGTCGATGGCATTGGGCCGGTGACGGCGGCCAAGATCGTCACTCATATCAGCAAGGCCCATGACGCCTTGGCTATGAAAACATATCCGGTTCCCGCCTCAGCCCGTGCTGGCTGGCTGGAATTGGGCAAGTTGATGGAGGATTTGGTGAAGGCGGAGGAGACGGAGCCCATCGCTCAGGTCCAGCGAATTCGACTTTTTTATGAACGTCTCATGAATTCGCGCTATGAAAATGCCCCGGCACGGGTGCGCGATTTGGAGCACATTGAGCAGGTTGCGTCCCGCTACAAGTCCCGGCGTCAATTATTGACGGATCTGACTTTGGATCCGCCGAGCTCAACTCGCGACATTGCCGCACATGCTTCCTCAGACGACGATCGCCTCGTATTATCCACCATTCATTCGGCAAAAGGCTGTGAATGGGATGTGGTTTATGTGATTCACGTGGCGGAAGGTTCGCTGCCTTCTGAAAAGTCATCGGTTATCGAAAAAGAACTCGAGGAGGAGCGGCGGCTGGCCTATGTGGCCATGACGCGTGCCCGCGACTTTCTTTACATCACCTGGCCCATGAGGGTTTATCAGCGCTGGGGAGCGATGGGTGACAAGCATGCCTTCTCCCAGATATCCCGTTTTATCACCGACGAAGTTCGTGCTTCTTGTACCATGATGTCCTACGGGGCCAGCAATGCCTATTCTGAAGACAACAGCTATGACCAACGGGATATTGTCGGGCGTGTGCGCAATCAGATCAATTCACGCTGGGATTGAGGACCGGTGCGGACGGTGCCGGTAATGCACTCAGATGCGTATTCTCGCGAAGCGCGAGGGTGGTCATGACCTTGATCACGTAAACCTGGGTTTGAGCAGGGAGCTCAGCTGCAATGTCCGCGTAGCGGTGAGCTTCATGTTTCTTGAGCAGTCGCCTCACACATCCTTCACCGGCATTATAAGCAGCTACCGCCAGGGTCCAATCGTCGAACTGAGCATATAGTTGGGCCAGATATTGGGCGGCGGCCCGGGCACTTTTGTCCGGATGAGTACGGAAATCTTCGGTCTCTTTGAATAGTCCAAATCGCCGCGCAGCCGCTTGCTTGAATTGGAATAAGCCCCGCGCGCCCGAAATGCTGACCGCATTGGTGTTCAACATGGATTCCACCTCGGCTACCCACGCCAGTTCCTGAGGCAAGCCTTCGCTCACAAACCGTTTCTTCAATTCCGGAACCAGCGCTTGGGCATGAGCGGGAAGGGCACTTAGGGATTGCCGTTTTATCCATAGGCCCCCCTTGATAATGCAGGGCCACCGGTTTTTGCCGAAATGGGGATCCTCTACCGGCGTGACGGCGGATAAGCTGAAGAGCGTGGGGCCAATATCAAGGCCTAAATCATTGGCCGGCGCGGTGAAGGCTGGGTAGAGCTCCAGTAAAGGTGTGGCCTGCAGGAGAATTCCTGAAAAAATAAAGAGGCAGGTAAGGACACGCCGCAGTCCAATACCTTGTGGCGTAAAAAAATGGAATAGGGCTGACGGGTTAGTTCGCAAATTCTCTTCGAATGGCTTTTTCAAGGTTTACTGGATTGGTACGATTCAGGCGGTCTAGCACACGTTCCCAGCGATAGGCAAAACTGCCCGCTTCATCACGTGGCAGATGTTTGAAAAGTGTGTCAAAGGCCCGCTTCCGAAGGCGATAATCCTGTTGAATATGGGAGACCCGTGTCACAAATGCCGATAGATAAGCCTCCACGACCTCCTGCGGCGCGGTGAAATGTGGCATGCGCCGGATCAGAGGAGCGGCATAGGCGGGAGCAAATGTCTCCAGTGGGGAAAAATAATCCGTGAACGTGCCGGTGTGGTCGGAGACAATAAGTTCAGCAGGAAGGCCATTGCTGCCTTCCATGATGACTTCGTCTCCGTCATCAAACATGACGGCGTTGCGAAGGTTCATTCGCCCGACAATGAGATTGGATGCGGCGGCTTTGCCCAGCAGTTCGGCGAATTTGATGGAATAGACCGGCTGGATAAACCGGTTGCCGGGGATTTTATCGCTTGCCAGACCAGGGAGATAATCGCGCTCGAAATAGGTCGACCAGATGGGCTGTCCATCATACCGGGCACCCTGGTAATGTTCGCCGATTTTTCGTGTGGTCATCCGGGGCGAAAGGTTCATACCCAACTGACGGCATCCGAGTCGCCGATCCAGAATGTATTCGGTGTATCCCTCGGCTTCCGTAATGGCTGACAAAAGATCTTTGCCAGCATCCAGGTGTTCGCGGATTCCCCATTTCTGCATGCGGCTTATACGCACCACGGCGCGGGCCGTATTGGCCTGCTTAACTTCCGAGACATAAACATCGCGCCGGCCGGCACTGGTGGGGCGCCGTGAAAGGGAGCCGATGACGCGTCCGATATTAACGTATTCGATATCGCCGAATTCACGTACGAAATTAAAAATAAGTCCACGGGCTTTCTTATCGCATAAGGCTTGCAGCTCGCTCGATTCCGGATGGCGATCAAATTCATCGAATAAAGAATCAAAAATTAATTCACCTTCCTCGATTTTGCCGCCGGGCAACCACTCGATCTGCATGAAGAATTCAGGGCTCAGGCCCAGCAGAACTTCTTCAGGAATCGCTTTATTATATTGTCCCAGCAGCGCGGAGAACATCAAATTACGCCACTGGATATCCTCGCTATTATCTTCGTGCAACTCCACTGGCACGGCCTCGCGAAACGCGTTTTTAAGCCCTTCGTAGCAGGGGCGTATCGGGTCTTGAATCGCTTGCGTAAAGCGGGTGTGGGTAAAGGTTTTGTCCGCCGCAAAAAAAGCGATTTCCGGTTGCGCCATGCGGTTGTATTTAGCGGAATAGTCCCGGATTTCCGCAAGGTGCATTTTTAATTCGTCATCAGGGAGATCCCCCAGATTGCAGAACTGCTGAAAGCTCAGAAACCGCGTGCCTGTGTCTCGACTATAGTAGTAAATGGCTTTCCCCTCGATTGGCATAATGGACGATTTTATCATCAGTCTCATTCCATCCGGCGTTTGGGGCAGGGAGGCAATCCGCCAGTTTTCGCCACGTTTTTTGATGGCGAAGCGGACATTTTCATTCATGAGATTCAGGAATTTAATTTTTTGCTTAGAGACGAGTTCCTGAAGTAAGTCATCCGCTTCGAAGGCAAGGGCCATATTTTCCGGATCGGGACGGATCAGGATAACACCGTCATCCATAACTAAATCCACAGAGTTCTGCCACTCATCCATTTCGTCTTCTTCATGCAATTTAGATTCGCCCACCGTGAGCCGGGCGGCATTCAAATCCGCGATATAGGCAAGGCGTTGCGTTGCATGAATGCCAGGGAGCGTTACGAGTGTACGACGGGTCGTAAAAATGGTGCCGATTCTGGATAGAAGCCGCCCTGTGCGGTCGGTGGCAAGAGGATGTTCGCCTAAAATACGTAGTGTCATTGCTTTGTACTTTACCAACGTTGCCGGTGGTTGAACAACAGTTCTTTGTGTGTTTTTCACCATGGGAGGGGCGCTATGCGCCGCGACTGACTCCGCGCCTAACAGCCTACAGTCTATTAACCTGTGTCCTGTGTGTTTTTCTTTTCTTTATCCGCTTATGAGGATGACATACCATATCCCCCCATGAATGCCATTTATACCACGACGATTACCCGGGAAGCGCAACGGCGCGGGATAGGGCTTGAGGTCATTGAGCCCTTAACTCCCATTTTTATTTTGAAACACAAAAATAAGCGCATCCGTTGTTATAATGCGCTTACGGATCAGGTTGGCGCGGTAACCTTCCACATGACGCAAAATAAGCGTCTGGCGAATGTGTTCCTTAAATCCAACGGGTTTCCTGTGCCGGCCCAGGCGCCGTTCTCCGATTTGCCGGCCGCTAAACGTTTTCTTAAAAAATATAAATCGATTGTGGTTAAGCCCTGCACTCAATGGGGGGGGCGTGGTGTCTCGGTGGCGGTCCGTACCCTTAAGGAACTCCGTGCCGCCATCGAATTTGCCCAAACCTTCGAAGAGGAGGTTGTGCTGGAAGAGTTTGTCAGTGGGGAGGATTATCGGCTGATCTTTGTTGATTACGGGTATGTGGCGGCTATTCGCCGCCGGGCCGCCCGCGTAACGGGAAACGGTCAGGATTCGATAAGGACGCTCATCCAAGCCCAAAATCGGATCGAACGTCAGACGGATTCCAGCCATGTGATTCCGCTGGATGATGAAACCGAGCGGAATTTGGCGGCGCTCGGATTGAAATGGGAGACGATCCCGGAGGCAGGTCGCTCGGTGCAGGTGCGGCTCACCTCGAATTATCATACTGGTGGGAGTGTGGATATTATCACCGATGCGGTCGCACCAAAATTAGTGAAACTTGCGGGCCAGGCTGCTGAAAAGCTGGGCGTTCCCGTCATTGGAATCGATTTTCTGGTTAACGAAAAAACGGGGCGGTTCTGGTTGATCGAGTTGAGTCCTGATCTCGCGATCTCGCCACCGGAAGGCGATATTGTGGTGCGCCATTTTATCGACTATCTATTTCCCGAAACCAGAGGAATGTGACATGACCACAGCAAAAAATCTACAATCGTGTCACCTGGTGGGTGTGGCGGGAGTGGGAATGAATGCCCTGGCGCAGGCGCTCAGCGGTGGCGGGTGGCGTGTAAGCGGGTCCGATCGTTATCAGGACCAGGGGCAAGATCTTGAAGTGATCCGTAAACTCAAGGAGGCGGGTATTCATTTTTTTTCGCAGGATGGGCAAGGCGTGCGCCCTGACACTGGCGCGGTGGTGGTGAGTACGGCGATTGAACAGGACAACCCGGACATTGCCGCCGCCAACCGTCTGCATGTGCCTGTCCGGCATCGTGCTGAAATGTTGGCGGAATTAGTGGCGGGTAAAGAAGTCGTTGCCATTGCCGGTACTTCCGGGAAGACGACGGTTACGGGCATGGTGGGGTGGCTCTTAGAGCAATTGGGCGCTGATCCCACGGTTGTGAATGGGGGCATTTTGGTTAATTGGGCCGATACGCACCGCATTGGAAATGTCCGTACGGGGCAATCGCGCCTTTGTGTTATTGAGGCTGACGAGAGTGACCGATCCTTGCTTCGGTTCTCGCCCGACTGGGCGTTGATCACCAATATGTCAGCGGATCATTTCAATCTGGAGGAGACCGAACGCCTGTTTGCCCAGTTCCGCAGTCAGGTGAGGCGGGAGTGTCTGGTCGGTTGGGATCCAGCCATGCCATGGCATGGAGTGGTCCCGCAATTAGATAAAACGGGGGCCCGATTCAACTATGAGGGGCTCAAATTTGAACTGCCCATGTTGGGGGCGCACAATGCGGAAAACGCACTGCAAGCGACGATGTTGTGCCGGCGGATGGGTTTCGGGCTCAAACCGATACGCGATGCGTTGAGCCAGTTTCATGGAATTCAGCGGCGCCTGGAGAAAATCGGAGAGGCGGGCGGGGTGACGGTTTTGGATGAATACGCGCACAATCCAGCCAAAATTACGGCGGCCTGGCGGGCTGTGGCCCCGCATTACCAACGCGTCCTAGCGTTCTGGCGGCCCCACGGCTATAAGCCGTTGGCCCTCATGTTTGACGATCTGCTGGCCACCTTCAAAGCCTTGTGCCGTCCGGAGGATCGACTCTATCTGTTACCTGTTTACTATGCGGGAGGGACTGTCAGCAAACAACGGGATGCCGACGAGCTGGTGGCCAAATTATGTGCGCAGGGTGTGCCTGCTGAGTGGGTGACGGACTATGAGGTGCTGATGGCGGACGTGCTGGCACAGGTGCGGGCAGGAGATGTGGTACTTTGCATGGGCGCCCGTGATCCCGGTATTCCGCAGTTTGCCCGGGAGCTAATTACCCATCTAAAAAAAACATCGGCGAAAGATTGACAATGCCGACACAAGTCGGCACTATTGCGGCCCGTTTTACAACGGAAGTTTTTTGATGGGGGATTAGCTCAGTTTGGTAGAGCGCTTGAATGGCATTCAAGAGGTCGTCGGTTCGACCCCGATATCCTCCACCATCATAAAACTCAATCCAGTACAATCAGGCCTATATGGGAACGCTTGAGGCTTATGCAAGTGCGATCCCCTACCTTCGGACTCAACAGCCACCACCGGCGGAGACCGCCGACTCCAAAGATTAAAAGTGAGGGCTATTCTCGGTGAATTAAGCCAATGGGCAGCACGTGACGCTTATTTGCTGACGCAAATTATATTCTGGAGCCAGCGGTCTCCGCCGGTAGCCCCTCCACAGGCACTTTAGAGGAAGGCCGGCGGGATGGATTATGTTGCTATCACAATGGCTGTTCGCCGCTTTCCTGCCGCATGTCAACGCGATAAAGCTTTATCCACATTGTCTAGAAAAATCGCGAAATTGGTTGAAATGTAATATGTTGATTCTGCTGACCCTTGGAGAGCCATCGCCGCTCCGTTCCTCAGCCAGATTGTGAACGTTGGGGAGAATTAATGACTTGAATATGATGCGTAGATAATGCATACGTGTATGCATGAGAACAACACTTAACATAGACGATCAGATGCTCCGCAAGGCCTCCGATATCACCGGGATTAAAGAAAAAACGTCCTTGGTGCATAAAGGGCTTCAGGCGCTTATCGCCTTGGAGAGTTCAAAACGCTTGGCAAGTCTTGGGGGAACCGAAAAGAAATTGCGCCCGATACCGAGGCGGAGAGTGGCCTGATGAACACCGTTCTCGTTGATACCTCGGTTTGGGTGGACCACCTCCGCAAGGGCGAAGCTTTACTTGAAGATATTCTCTCTTCAGGCCGTGTAGCCACCCATCCATTCGTCATTGGTGAACTTGCTTGCGGCACCCTCTCAAATCGTGATGAAATCCTAGGATTTATTTCCGAGTTGCCTCTGGCGGCGATCGCCACAAGCGAAGAAGTGATGCATTTGATTGATCGGCACAAATTGGGAGGCAAAGGCCTCGGCTGGGTCGACATGAATCTCCTGGCATCGGCGCTTTTGAGCAATATTCCTCTCTGGACAAGAGATCGCAGGCTGGCTGCAGTGGCCATAACAATAGGCGTGGCTGGGAATAAATAAGCCGCCACATTAATGCTGTAACTCGCCAGTTTGAGGGGAATCATTAATGAACATTAAGGAAACGATGGACATTGCTCATCGGTAAGGTTAAGGCTCAGAAGCGGCTGGATGAGATGGTGAAGAAAACAGCCAAAGCTAAGGGCAAAAGGAGAAAGTAGGGCAAATGCAAGGATCTATCGATGAATCCGGCAATCGGTTTGAGGAAAACAGGTTCTTCCTGAAGGACATCATCCGTCAGCAAATCGATTTTGCGAGCACAGGGCAGAGTCGGCATCTACCGGCGCCGCCTCTCCAGAAACCCTGCCCGCCCGATGCTGTGCGCATAGATCTTCCTGATGGTGCCGTGGAATTGAGCCGGCTGTGCAATATGTCGGTTGCCGAGGCGATCCTGCGGCGGGAGAGTGTGCGCCGTTACACCGCGGCAGCCCTTACCCTTGAGGAACTAGCGGCTCTGCTCTGGGCGACTCAGGGCGTACGCAAAGTACTGAATCCCGCTACGGCTCTTCGCACCGTGCCATCGGCGGGTGCGCGCCATGCCTTTGAAACCTACCTGGTGATCAACCGGGTGGAAGGGCTTCCTGCCGGCCTCTACCGTTACATGCCTTTTGACTGTCAGTTGGTGCGATTGAATGTAGATGCGCGGATCAGTAGCAAGGCGGCCCTGGCCTGTCTTGGACAGGAATTTGTGGAGGACGCGGCCGTCACGTTCTTCTGGACCGTCATACCCGCGCGCATGGAATGGCGCTATGATATGGCGGCCCACAAGGTCATTGCAGTTGATGCCGGCCATGTCTGCCAAAACTTGTATCTGGCATCCACCGCGCTTGGAGCGGGAACCTGTGCGATTGCGGCCTACAGTCAAAGCGCCTGTGACCGGTTGCTCGGAGTTGATGGAAATGAGGAATTTACCGTCTACATTGGTGCGGTGGGTAAAAGCTAAGGACCCGTCAATAAATTACGCTGTTCAATAGTTACTATATCAGAGTCGCCCAGAGAATGTCGCGCTCATAGCGCGCGACCTACCGGAAAGAGGTTAATGCTAGCTCCTCCCCCTCAAAGTACCCCTCCAAGAAATCGTGGCGTTTATTTTGGGCGCTTCTGGGGCTGTGGGGGGATATTCTGTTATCTGAAATCCCTCACGCATGAGTGCAGGCATGAATCACAAAACAAATTTTGCATTGAACTGTCAGGCCTAAAAAATGCCCTAAAGGCGTGCTTTTCCCTGGGAGGTCGCGCGCTATGCGCGCGACATTCTCTTCGCCTGCATGGCGCCAATGGCGGGCTCGTAGCGCCCGCCCTCCTGGAAGAGCAATGAAATATCCCCCCCCCACTCCCCTCCCATGAGTGACCCATTACCTGACAGTATTGATCTTAGTGTCCGAGGCATCCCAGGAGTGCTATCATTCACGACATGAGATCGAGATCATTGGTGTTGGCGCAATTCGTTTTAGCCGCATGGTTACTGCTACCGGGGACGTTGTTCCACTTGAATTTTGCTGGTGTTGGATTGGCGACGATTGGTGCACTGTTGGGCCTTTGGGCGCTGACAGCAAATCGGCCCGGTAATTTTCGTATTATGCCCGAACTCCAACGAGGGGCACTCTTCATTCAGACTGGCCCCTACCATTGGGTGCGCCATCCCATGTACACGGCGGTGTTGCTGATTACGATGGGCGGGCTCATCTGCCAGTTCAGCGGGCTGCGTCTTCTGGCTTGGCTGGCACTGGTCGTCGTACTGTACGCCAAGACTGCCCGGGAGGAACAGCTGCTCTTATCGCAATATCCGGACTACACCGAATATCGCGCCCGTACTGGCCGATTCCTGCCATCGATGTAGAGAATGAAGACGATTGCGAAACCGGGCTAACCCCTATATTGTTCTTGAAACGATAAACTACTATGTATAACGCCGATACAATCCGCAAACCGCTCCAGCCTGGAGATACGGAAAATCAAACCGTGGGCTGCCGGCACACTAATCCCGAAATCTGCACCAAAAACCGTTTACCCCGAATCTGTGCCTTTGCCCGGGTGGACGGGATCTGCATGGCCCCACCGAAAACCTGGAAGCAACAGTACGGGAAGCTTAAAGGATTACCACGATGAATCTCGACAAGGCTCTACGGATTGTCATAACGGTCCATGCTGGCCAAAAGGATCAGATCGGGGAACCATATATTCTGCATCCCCTACGAATCATGATGAGGATGGAGCGGGAGGATGAGCGGATATGATGCGAAAGAGACGTCATATGGCTGTAGGCCTTTTTTCGGGCTTTTGGCAGGGCAGGGGTATTATGGGAGCCCTTCATCTCCTCAATCACCCAGACGTCAAAGCCACGCCGGCCAATGGATAGTGTGTGTGGTTCCGGGGCCAGAATGCGGTAGATATAGTTCGCTCGCCTGCGAACGCGTTCGGCATAATTTGTGCCAGTTCCCACGCAGTTGCCTTGTGTCGCGCTTTCCTTTTGAAGTTCCCAAAAAGAGGTCAGGGGGATGATGGTGTCGGTTCCCGGAATCGGAGGTGATGGGAATGGGGGGTAAGGTACCTCGGTCGCGTCCTGAAATAGGTTGTCACTTTGGAAAGGAAAAAAACCAAGGTGAAAGCGAATATAATATATAGTGAGGCATTCAAGCGACAGGTTGTAGAAGAGATAGCTAGCGGCAAACATTTAACAGCCCATACGGCGCAG
>JBBQNS010000109.1:0-12865 GCA_038330175.1 Kiritimatiellia bacterium | reverse complement strand
CTCGCTACCCACTGCCGCGACCGCGTATAGTTCACTCTTATGCTTAGACGAAACAATCATCTTGAAGAACCGTATGCGGGAAATTCGCTAGTACGGGTCTGTGGGGGGTTCGGGCCGCAAGGCCCGAGTCTACCCGGAATTACGAAATAAATTCCAGCAATCACAATCTCACAAACGAGCTTAAAACATCAGCAAATACAGGCTATTATGATCTCCAAACGTTGTCTATGGGATGACAATGGATCGAAATCGTTATCGGCTTTTTTCCGTTTTATGGGAACAGCGGAACAAATTCCGGAGGAATCATGGGCTGGCAGGGATGACGCTTGGCCATGAGCCTCCGATGCGGCCTTCGTGGAAGGTAAGGTGGCCATCTCTTAATGCCTGTTCCAGCTCGGTCGCATTGCCTTGAAAGAAATCGGCTTGAGCCGTGATGACACAGGTTCCGACATGTTTTGCAGGTAATCGCTCACAAATTGGGGCGGCGGCGTCAAGGACATCATGCCAGGTACGACCTAGTGTGGCTGCGTTAGGTGGGGGAGTCTCGAAATCGAGCGCGTCGATTTCACTCTGGCTGTAGTGGTGTCGGGAGGCGAGCGCTAGGAGCGACTGGGGGTTGTAGCCCGGGTCTTTCCCACACGCAGCCCAAACCAGGTAGCCAAAAGGTTGAAGGTTTTTGTCACAGATGAGCACGTCAATCCAGTCCCGCACTTCGACGCGACCAACGAGAGCGAGCACTTTGTTCGTTGCCAGATCGAACGGGTGGAGCGTCAACCCCATGAGGTCGTCCTCCATAAGGGGAAAAAAGCGGTAGGCGCTATCACGCACCCACTGTATGGCGGTACGTTCACTTCCACGCTCCACAATAGCCTCAACGAAAGCCTGGGCTTCACGGATGGCGCGTACGACATACCCATGGGTGGTCAATGTGCTCTTGTCCAGTGCCCAAGTTGCGTTCAGCGCTTCGGTCGTGTCGTGAAACAGGTCGATGTCGTGCGAAAGGCGTGGCGCTGAGAGTAGCGAGTTAAGCGCAACGCCACCGGCCACATAACTTTCGCCATGCTGTTTGCGCTGCACCGAGAGCAGTCTTAAGATTGCGGCTTGGAATGGTGTAACAGCCATGACTTGATTTCCTCGGCACGTTGATATCCGGCCCGGTCTCCGTATCGCTCGATGAGAGATAGGGCATTTAGGATTTGATCGGTAGAAGTTGGCAT
Source organism: Kiritimatiellia bacterium (assembly GCA_038330175.1). Taxonomy (GTDB): domain Bacteria; phylum Verrucomicrobiota; class Kiritimatiellia; order CAIKKV01; family CAITUY01; genus JAABPW01. The sequence goes on along the minus strand of JBBQNS010000109.1, from coordinate 11,648 downwards.
GTAATCAGGCCGCATAAACCATAGGCATTGTGCCCTGTAGTCCTCAACAAGTTTTTTCACGTTTTCTGCTACAGTGATCATGTTCTAGTACTTCCTATGTCTTGTGAGAAGATAACAATAAAAATCGGAATAAACCAGAAATTGTGTATTCCCGGCTGTACCCACGTGCAGGGCAATCGGTCCCTGTGTTCTGAATATGACAAAATGTCATCCTCATCTATGCGTCTGCTGGCCGATATCTTTTCCGGATAGATAGTTTGTGACTGCTTCGCGCATACCTGATTATGCGTTGAAGAGTGAGATTGTAATGATGCTAGTTCAAAATTGATTCAATGTGGGAGGGGCACTACGTGCCGCGATAGGCGCAAGCTGGTGACTGGTTATGCGCAACACGTCAAGAGAGGTGCTAAGAGCTGATTTGGTTTCCTTTCTATAGGTTCCGAAAATGTAGCACCGATCTGTGATCGGGAATTCGGTGCTACATGTCGTTCTGGCAAGGTAGGCTCTACATCCTGAAAAAGGGAGTTAAACTCCGAAATACGCGAAAGGTAATCATTGCAAATCAATAAGTTAGCGGCTGGTTTTGATTGTGCGATGGCTTCACCTTTAGGCACATAGAAAATGCCTTGATCGCAGATGCGTCCAAGGCGACGGCAGGCCTGCAATCTCTGATTCTACCATGCGGAATCATATGTTATGCTGTGCCCATAAGACGTACACCGAGTGAATGCTTTTACCGAACAAAAAGAACCAGGAAAGCGGAAATTATGCTTTGGAATATCGATCGCCTAACGCAAGTCCCTGCTACGTATCCAGCGGATCCAATCTCCTCTCCGGGTGTGCAGTCCCTTTTCTATGACACACTGCCTTTTGAAGGCCATGCGACCCGTTCTTTTGCCTGGCTCGGGGTTCCTAAGCGGCGTGACGGGGCGCCGGTCCCGGGGATTGTTCTGGTTCACGGAGGCGACGGCACCGCCTTTGACTATTGGGTGCGGCTCTGGAACTCCCGCGGCTATGCGGCCATTGCCATCGACACCTGCGGGGCATTGCCCATTCCCGAACCGAAAGCGGGAGAATCGCGCCCGCGGCATTCCCACAGTGGGCCGAATGGCTGGGGCGTATTTAATCATGCCCATTACGAGCCCACCGAACAATGGCCGTATCATGCCGTAGCCGATGTGGTGCTGGCCCACTCCCTGCTGCGGTCGCAACCGGGCGTGGACCCGAACCGGATCGGTATTACCGGCATCTCGTGGGGCGGGTATCTGACGTGCATCGCCGCCAGCCTTGATACACGCTTTCAATTCGCTATGCCGGTGTATGGTTGTGGATTTTTAGGCGAAGATAGTTACTGGAAATACAACGAGCTTCCTGCTGCCGGTGCCGAAAATGCACGGCGTTGGCTTGAGCTCTGGGATCCTAAACATTTCTTATCGGCAATGGATCGACCGATGTGCTGGCTAAATGGCACCAATGATTTCGCCTATTTCATGCCCTCGTATCAAAAATCGTACCAACTTCCCACTGGCCCCCGGACGATCTGTATTCGTCACGAAGTGCCGCATGGACACGGGGGGCTGGGTGAAAATCCCCGCGAGCTTCAGGTTTTCGCGGATGCTTTTACGAAAGGCGAGACGCCACTGAGCCAAATCACCGGCTCGGGATTGACCGGTAAAAAACTCTGGGCGACCTGGCAATCAGACCGCCCAATTTTATATGCTGAACTTCTTTACACCCTTGCCACCGGCTATTGGGCGGATCGAAAATGGAACGTTTTACCTGCCAAGTGTGATGCCAGAACACGGCGCGTTGAGGTGGATATTCTGCCGGAAGTTACGGCCTGCTATCTGAATCTGTTTGATGACCGGAATTGCGTGGTGAGTTCCGAGATGATTCAACCTCATGTGCATCACATTCAGCCTGTCGTTAATTAGATCGCCTTGGAGCGGATCATGCGGGTTGCCGGCTAGACTCCATGGTGAACAAATGGCGGAATTCAGTTTGTTCATGTAGCGGTGGTTATCCTAGGGGCATCATGGTATGCTATAAAAAAGTCTAAGATGGAGGCATCGATATGGATCCCCTAATGCAACCGATGGAAATCCGAGTGTTGGCCTGTCTGATTGAGAAATCGCTCTCAACTCCCGAGTATTATCCGATGACGTTGAATTCACTGACGGCGGCTTGTAATCAAAAATCAAATCGGGAGCCTGCGATGCAGTTTTCCGATCAGGATACGGTACGTGCGCTAGATTCCTTGCGTGATCGCCGGCTGGCTTGGTCCGTGACGACCGGAGGACGGACTCCCAAATACAAGCATAGCATTGAAGAAGTCTACCCGCTAACGCTCCCTCAATTGGCGGTATTGTGTGAATTGATGTTGCGAGGAGCGCAGACCGTGGGTGAACTGCGTACCCGTGCAGGGCGCCTTTGCACGCTGGCGGACATCGCGGACGTGCAGGCTGTCCTGCAGCAGTTAATGGGCAGGGAAAACGGGCCTTTGATCGCGATCGCGCCTCGGCGCCCTGGTCAGCGTGAAGAACGGTTCGGCCACTTGCTGGGTGGCCCTCTTGCATCTGAATCTGAAGGGGCTATCGACCCACTTGCGTGTGAACCTGCCCGCTTGAATGTAAGGTCTGAGAATGAGCAAATCGCGGCTTTGGGCGTTAAAGTCGCTACTTTGGAGGATGAAATGGCTAGCTTGAAAGCCCAATTCGCCGATTTTACCCGCCAGTTTCAGTAACGACAGTGCGCTGGCCCTGAGCTCTTTAATTTTTCTTTGTTTCTGTCAATGGTGGGGGACAGATTTTGCATCCTTTCCTTTATTCATGTTGAGGCCAGCTGATACTCCAAATCTTCTTTCCCGACGTTGACGCTCCAAACGCATCCCCAGCCAGAGTCAGAGCCGGTTGGCCAGTAAATAGGCGAGCCCCAGTGCTATTGATGTTGTCGCATTTTGCTAACTCAGAATGGCGAAGAGGATGGCTTGCAAATATGTCCACACTCTGTCTATCATATGTCTATGAAAACAGTAAGCGTGGCATTGTTCAAACAGAACCTCAGCAAGTACCTCCACCTGGTGATGGCGGGCCAGGAACTGGTAGTCACCTCGCATCACCGGCCAGTGGCCCGCGTTCTTCCCCAATCGCCGGATCTTGTAATCCGTCCCCCCGTGAAACCGATGAGTGCTCTCTGTTCGGTTACCGGCATCTCCTCAACTGCTGCCTCGCTTGCTTTTGAAATGCTGATGGAGGACAGGCGTCGTTGATGAAGGTCTACCTCGACACCTCGGTTATCTTGCGGGTATTGCTTCAAGATCCCTTGAAAACCCCGCTATGGGGAAAATGGACGGAGGCCTTCAGTAGCCGCCTTTGGAAAACGGAGGCATTGCGCACTCTTGATCGCCTTCGATTGAGTCAGGCAATCGATGATTCCCAGGTGGCCAAACTTCGACGCGACATAGAATTGGTGAATGATGTTTTGCATATTGTTCCGGTTACGGAATCCATGCTCGCCAGGGCCGGAGAGGCTTTCCCCACGATCATCGGCACCCTTGATGCCATTCATCTCGCATCAGCGCTCGCGGTGCGTGACTCGACCGGTCTCGATCGTCTTCTGACCCACGACACTCAGCTGGCAACCACAGCCCGCAGCCTCGGCCTGGACGTGGACGGCATCTAACCTCGAATCTCTCCCTGATCCGCATCCGTTGCAAAGGCCAACCTTCTCCGCCCGTCGCATGCCAATTCAGTGATCCAGTCGCTGAATGTGAGTTACAGCGTCTGGTGGCTGACGACAACTATAATTACCCATTGGTAACAGTGGCGATATGCGCAACAAGTAAAGAGAGATGCGAAGAGCTGATTTGGTTTCCTTTCTATGGGTTCCTAAAATGTAGCACCGAACTGTGATCGGGAATTCCGGAAGATTCCGCACACAGTGCGGTGCTACATGTCGTTCCGGCAAGGTAGGCCCTACAGGTGCGAAAGCCTGACCGGGTTAAATGACTATTAGCCTGGGAGCCGGTGGCATTCGGGGAGATTGCGGTTTGACCTGTAAGCATTTTGGTGGCACCATTTACACCATGACGAACGAAAGGCAAATAGTCTTTACGCTGCAAGCAAAGGTGGACGGGCAGGAGGTTACTGGGTGAATTTACCGCAGATTTCTGGGTTATTCAGGATTACGCGCAACCAGATGGGTTTTCAGTTAACAGAAAATCCCCGGATAAACCCAGAAGCGCCCGCAATTAATCAATGCTGATGGGGCCTAGGCCGCTGAATTTGGCCAAGGCCGTATCGATCCGTATGTTGAGATCTGTTCGGAAATAGTTCTCGACTTTACTGGGGTGCGTAATGCCAATAGTTCCTTTATCAATGCTTTGGTTTCCGGGCTTGTTGAGCGTCATGGCGAGGGTGTTTTGAAGGTTTTAGTTTTTAAAGGGTTCAATCCCGCGATACGTGTTCTGGTTGAGTCTGCTATGTCCTTAGGGCTTCGCAAAGCGGATTGCTTTGCACCGGTTGTGTAATACCCGACCTTCCCTGACCCAGACGTGCCGACCGTCTGCGCATCTTTCTCGCTTGGCACCACTCCGCCATCGTTCCATATAATATTTTTGTACATGTGCTCATGCGCATAACTGATATTAGGTATTTTTTGGCCCCAATCGTGGCAAACATCTCCTATGCGCAACAACTTCCACTCCTTCGGCAATTCATAAGGAATTTCGTCCGGCTTGATCGGCGGCAGTTTCTCCTCTTTCCTCCGCGTCCTCGCGCCTTCGCGTGAGATCCTGCATTTTTCTTTTTCGATCTCTTTCAGCAACTCAGAAGCCGGCGGATCATTAGGGTCCTGTGCCACCAGCTTGCCTTGCATAGCCAAGGTCAGAATCACCTCGCGCAGTTTTTCGATGCCATCGGGTGCGGCAAAGGCGGTATCGAAATGTTGTTCCAGTAGGCGGGCGGTCTGCTTATTCATCGCTAGCCTCCGGCTTTTGCACGGATTCAATCTGCTTGATTACCCGGTCGAAATCGCTCTCAAATATCTGATCCTGCACGATGCGGTATTTCTCAAATTCGCTTTCAGCATGGGCCTTAGCGATCTCCGCCGCAACTTTGCCCGCGTCCTGCAGAATCTTGCGGTCGGTAGCTTCGATGAACCGGTTCAGGCGAGTTTCCCAATCCTGCATGGTCATGGGGATTTTGCGGAGCGCCATATCCTCTGCGACATCCAGATAGGCCGAAACCAGCCGCTGTAATTGGGCCATTTCGTGTTCCGTTAGATAGTTTTTGGCCACGCTGACATCGAACTTCTGAATTTTTCCACTTGGTGCGTCTTCCCAAGTTGTCAGCCCCATGCTCGCTTTTCCAGCGTCGGCACGGGTATAGATGACTTCCGCCGCCGTTTGGCCGTGAATGGCCCAGTGCAGTTTGTTTTGCACCGCAGCGAAAAAGCGCTTCGTGGCCTGGGCCGTTACGTCGTAGTCGATGGAGGTGGCGTAGATGTCGGTGATCTTCTGATAGAACTTGCGCTCCGAGAGGCGGATCTCCCGAATGCGATGCAACTGCTCTTCAAAATATTTATCGGTGAGGATGGAGCCGCCTTTTTTCAGGCGCTCGTCATCCATCGTGTAGCCCTTGATGGTAAACTCCTCAATGATGGTGGTTGCCCATTTGCGGAACTGCACGGCACGTTCGGAGTTGACCTTGTAGCCGATGGCAATGATAGCGGCGAGGTTGTAATGTTTGGTGTTGTAGCTTTTGCCGTCAGGGGCAGTTATTCGAAAATTTCGAATAACTGAATCCTCTTGCAACTCACTGTCGGCAAACACCTTTTTCAGGTGATAATTGATGGTATGGGTTTCCACATCATAGAGCATGCCCATCATCTTTTGGGTCAGCCAGATGTTTTCATCGGCGTAGACCGCTTCAACGCCGCCTTTGCCGCCAGCCGCGATAAAGGTCAGGTATTCCGCTGCGGATGAGCGGATAATGGCGGTCTTCTTTGTTTGCTCATTCTTGAACACCACCTTCGTGTTTTCACGGGAGTCCCTTTTAGTCATAGCTTATTCCTCTCTAACCTGGGCCGTGACATCCCAGCCCGCCTGTTCGAAGGCCGGTGTAATGAACTTGGTGCAAATATCGCGCTCAGAAAGTTGTTTCTTGTTCATCGAGTCAACTTTCCTCTTTTTCTCATTCGTTCACAAAAGGCTTCGAATTGCGAGAAAGCGAGTTTGAAGGGAACCGTTTTGGCATTTTCCCATCGATTGATTGTGGCAAAACTCACGCCCAGCTCATGAGCCAGTTCTTCCTGACTGAGCCCCAATTGGTGGCGAGCCTCTTTAACCATTTCTGCAAAATTTTCCGGTGCCTTTGCCATATCGGTTTTGCCTCAAATCTCAGTGCGCTATCGTTTCCCTGACAGTGAATGAACTCAAATTATCCAAAATGTGATTAGACTGTTTAATATAGCAGGTGACATTGCAGGTGAAAGGGGAAAGTTAGGGCGAGCGTAGTGATGATAGGGATGGGTTTTAGCAAATTGGCTCTTGAATTAACCTCATTTACCTCGTGCGCATAACTGATAATGCGTTATGCGCACCCATTATGAGCCATAAGCATTAAAGTGGCAGCGGCGTCTCGCCCAATGCCACTAACATTTTAAAGTCTATATAATTTTTGATGCCCGAAATGTTAGTGGCATTGGGCGTTTAGCCGCTGGAAAGAAAGACCATAGACAAGCCATCGCCATGTCGAAAATTAGCTCTTCCGGGAGCCAATCATGCGGGTTGCAGGCCAGGCTCCATGGCGAACAAATGGTAGAATTCAGTTTGCTCATGAGTCGATGGCCGTTGGCGGGTTCTTGTTGAGGCGACCGTCAGGGGCATTTCCACTGGCTCTGGCTCGACTTCCACAGGTGTCGGGGCAAGAATCTCTGGCACCGCTTCAGGTTCGATCACGTCGATCACCGGTGTGATGACAGGCTCGGGAGCCGGGGGCGGGGCTGCCATAGGTGGCGGTGAGGATATTGGCGCTGGCGTTGCTTCGGCCTCCGGCGTTGCAACCACGACGGGAGGAGACTCGAAGGCCGGCGTGGGTTCTATGACGGCTTCCTCAGGCGTGATGGTTGGTTCGGGCTCGACGACCGGTGTCGGCATGGCGACAGGCTCGAAGGCCGGGTCAGGTTCGGTAGGCGGCAAGGCCGGCGCTAGTGTTGCTTCGGCCTCTGGTGTTGCAACCACGACGGGAGGCGGCACGAAGACCGGCGGCGGCGTTGGTGCGGTCGGGCTGGGTGTTGGAATGGTCGACACCGGTTTCGGTGCAGGAATGCTGGCTACCACTGGTTTAATCGTAACCGGCGGGATAGGCGTGGATATTGGCTTGGGCTCGGCCGGCGGCGTGGCGACGGGTGTTGGCACAAAGGCCGGCGTTTGCTGATTGCCTGTTGCACCTGGGCCGCCACTAACGGACTCATCGCGCTTGCCGGAATCGGGGCTCAGTTGTTTTATCAAGGCGAGGCCTGCGCCTTGCCACAAGACAATCACTGGACATATCCCGGCGACCATCGTCGACACGACGGGATAAACCGTGGGACAGCACAAGATGCCACTGACGCCTTCTGCTAGAAGACTGGCGACCCGAACCCGCGCCAAAGTCGGATCAGCGGGCGCGACGACGAGCGTTGTTTTGAATCCAGCCACTGCCAATACGGGTTCCTGAACGAAGACCATAGTCAGTGTGGCAGGTAGGCTATCTTGCGCGACGATCATTCCCGTTCGCTTTCCGGGCGGTGGGTGGTTTACGGCTGGCTGGATGGGCGGGGTTGCTGTCGGTATCTTGCTGAACAGGGGATTCCGAGTCGGTTGGTAACCCAGTTGAAGGGCGGTGGCGCGGACACGGCTCTGAGTTTTGGGGTTGATCCGCTGTCCTGCCTTCCCCGAAAGGATCCGAGAAACCGTAGATTGGCTGACTCCAGCTGCCGTGGCGATGTCCTGATGCGAGACGTATTGGTTCATGCGCATAACTGATAATGCGTTATGCGCAACAAGTCAAGAGAGGTGCGAAGACCCGAATCCTCGCCTAAGGACGTTCCATCCACGATGGAATAGCATGATCCGTCCTGCCCACGCGGCTCGGCAAGCCTCGCCCTCCAGAAGAACATGATCTACAGAGACTAGATGCTTCTTTTGGAGGGCGAGGCTTGCCGAGCCGCGTGAATAAGGGGTGTTGTAGGGATTTCAGGAAGACTTCCAGTTTCTTAGGCGAGGATTTGGGGAAGAGCGGGTTTAGTTTTCTTTCCACGGGATTCCGAAATGTAGCACCGATCTGTGATCGGGGATTCAGGAAGATTCCGCACACAGTGCGGTGCTACATGTCGCTCCGGCAAGGTAGAAGCCGATATTTTGCCGGAAGTTGCGGCCTGCTATCTAAATAGCCACTGCCTTCACTCTTTGGAGCCGGCGGTCTCCACCAGTGGTGATTTTCGAGGCTGAAGATTCTGCAAGCCCGATACGCTGCCAGCATCCGAGATTGAGTCAGCACCTAAAAAATGGTTCACTCTGCAACATCATTAGGCTGTAGACTGTTAGGTGAAAGCGAAGAAATGACGATTAAAAAATCTTAAACGACCAGGACCTAAAGCAGACGAGACTTCTGGTCTTCCCTAATAGTCTAACAGCCTGCAGCCTATTAACCTGCGTCCTGTGGGACGCTAATAAATGAAAACAAAGATAGTCACTATAGCGGTTATCGCAGACATCCACTTCGGGGTTTCTGCGCCTGAGTCAAAACGGCGTTGTAATATATCAGATCTTCTCCTGATGCGAACGGTCTGTCGGCTGAATAAGCTAATCCGGCCAGACATCACACTGGTTCTTGGGGATCTAATACAGGATGGTAATGCTCCGGATGCTGAAAAAAATCTACGGTCAATCCGCGCCATTCTCGACAAGCTTCAGGCGCCTTATATCGCAATCCCCGGTAATCATGATAATCATCCTGAGGCATTCTACCGGGTATTCGACCGCCCTAATGACGTTTTAGACGTCGCCGGGGTTCGGTTTCTTCCATTTATTGATCAGGAAATGCCCGGTTACAACGCCCGTCGCAGCGACCATGATCTTGGCCGCATCCACGCGGCGAGAGCCGGCTATGCTGGACCTCTGGTCTCCCTTCAACATGTTTGTCTTTATCCACCCGCCCAACCCGTCACACCCTACAACTACACGAACGCGAATGAAATCATCAGCGCGTTCAAGATGGCGGGCGTAACCCTTTCCATCAGCGGCCACCACCATCCCGGCGCAGCAAACACGCAGGATGGAGGGGTGACGTTCGTCAACGCGCCCGGGCTATGTGAAGCGCCTTTTCCTTTTCTCGAAATTACCATCGCCGACGGAAGAATACGTACCCAGCGACATGAACTTGCCATGCCTGAAAAGCTGAGACTCCACGACAACCATATGCATACACAGCTGGCCTATTGCAGCGAGAACATGGTGGTTCCCAAAGCGATCGAGCTGGCTCACGATTTCGGCCTGGCTGGCGTGACGTTCACTGAACATTCGGGGCAACTATATTTTGACCGCGGATCCTACTGGAATAATGTCTGGCTCGAAGCGGGGATTGAGGGCGCTAAGGCTGAGCACAACCGAATGGGCGATTACCTTAAGTTGCAACATACCTACCAGGATGCTTTTTCACGTTTCAGCCTGGAAGCCGACTGTGATGCCCGCGGGCGTTTCGTGGCAAAGCCGGATGACTGCAAGCACTTTGATTTTCTAACGGGGGCCATTCACTGCCTGCCCAGACTTACACGGGAGATGCCGCCTCAAGCGCACGATCGGGATGATTTTCTCTTTCTTGTTGAACCCCTGTGCAAACAGGGGATCCGCATTCTGGCACACCCTCTTCGTATCTTCAGACGCAATGGATGGCCTGCGCCGCCGGAATTATTTGAGCCCACGGCGCAATTGCTGAAAAAATATCATACTGCCGCAGAAATTAACTTTCACACAAACGAGCCTCCAGTTGAGTTTATTGTTGGTGAGCCTCATCTAGACAGCCTTTGAGCGTAGGCACGCCTGTAACGTGAGTCAGTGCATTTCGAATTTGATTAATTCCTGCAGGAATATGTTTTAGGAAATAGGAGGTGGCGGGGGCGGCCCCTAGCCGACCAAAGGCGCCCAGCGCCTGTGCCAACCTTTCGACGGCGGCGATCCAGAAAAGATCCTTTATTGATTTTCCGTTTGGTACCAACCCCAGATAGTAATCCAGGAGTTCATCCCGGACTTCGTGGGGGAGATTCACATAAGGATCACAAAGCAGGGAGGCAAGGTCATAGGCTGGCGTTCCCATACGCATCCCTTGAAAATCGATTAAGAAGACCTGTCCCTTCTTAACCAGCACATTGCTCGATTGCAGGTCGCGATGCACAATGACGCGAGGCGCTCGCGCCAAGGCCGGGATCAATCCAGCCAACTCTTTGCGGATTTTTTGGCACAAGGCCTCGTCGACTGGAAAGTGGCGGCGAAGAAATTGTTCGCAAAACAAAGTCTGTTCCCATTCATAGAGGTGCCTCGTGAAGGGCATCGATAATTCGATAGGCTGGCGCGCGGCCGTGAGTGTGGCGCGAGTATGCAGACCGGCGACATTGTCCAGAGTCTGCTGATAGAGCGCGACGCCTTGTTTTCTAGTGAGACTTGGCCACAAATGCTCCAGACTGTTTTCGCCCACGTCTTCCAAAACACAAATTTGTTCTTTGGGCCAGTCGACTAGGACGGAGGGAACGCTGACGCCATTTTTAGCAAGGAATCGGGCCTGGCTTGTGTAAAGCCCATTCTCCGGTCGTTCGAGGCTGTAGCGCACGAGAATGGCGCTTTGACTGCTTTTCGGGGTTCCTGTAATCAGGCGAGTGAACGTGCGCGCCGAACCGCGCGGGGGGAGCGGGAGCACGGTTGTACATTTGGGATCCCAGTTCAGTTGTGAAAGAACTTGGGCGACGATAGGGTCTGGCAGCCGTTCAGCTGGAATGGCCATATAGGACGCTTGCGTATAGAGCGTCACGCCATCGGCGACAATCATATCGTGAACGTTGGTCCCAGGGAGCAGGGTGACATTATCCCATAAAACAGCTCGGTCGACCTTTGCCTTGGGGTGTATCCGTGTGTTGGCTCCTGTTGCCACAATTCGCCCGTCTTGAGATCTAAATTTTTTCCAGCGCGGCAGATCCAGCATATCGCGATGTGCCGCAAGATAGGATTCCTGCGAGCCGATATCAGCCCAGAAGGCGTGTGGCACGACCACACCGGCAATTTTTTCGCCTGCAATCAACGCGTTCTCGTAGGCATCGACAATGGAGGCAAACCCAGATTCCGGCAGATACTTGAGGATACGAGGGGACGTCCGTTGCCACGCTCACCCGAACCGATGCGCCGCCTGCTGCTGATCGACGACGACGAGCGCCTGGGACCGCCGTTGGCGGCCTTCTTCCTGCGCTTCGACTTTGCGCTGACGCATGCCACCCGGCCTTCCGAGGGGCTGGCGCTGCTGCGCGAAGGCGAGCCTTTCGATGCGGCGATCCTCGACGTGATGCTGCCCGAGATGGACGGCTTCGAGCTGTGCCGCACCATCCGGCGCGAGAGCGGCCCG
>JBBQNS010000108.1:0-12918 GCA_038330175.1 Kiritimatiellia bacterium | reverse complement strand
CAAACGGTCGCCAAAGCCCGGTTTTTTTGGAAGCACTGGGAGCGCTTCCACGACTTCACCAGCCGAGCCGCCGTATACGCGATCCGTACGTACGGTGGCAAGGGAGGGGCGCCTCGCAAGAGGCGTCCCTATCCCACTGGGGCCATTTGAATTTCGCTTCAGTCCAAATCCTTGATTTCCTCCAATGTGGGAGGCGCGCTCCGTCGCGGCGATTCTTGCCCATTCCAGTCACCAGCTTGCGCCTGTCGCGGCACATAGTGCCCCTCCCACATTGAATCAATTACGATCCATCATCATTTCAATCTCATTCCCCAACCATGTGTTATTATCCTGTAAATCCATGTTTTGATCTCCTCTCTACCTAACCCAGCGTAGCCGGAACCAAGAGGAAGATTTTGAACAGAAGCACGCAAATGCGGCTGCGGCGAGTACGCCGCAACCGCATTATTTTTGGAATTCAAGCACCTGACATTTTCGCCGACATGTCCGCCGGAGTCCGGTATTTCCGGACATAGGTGGAAGGCGTAAACATTCCCTCCTTTGCGGTCTTCGCGAGCTTCTGTTCAAACTCTTTTCTTGTCCAAATCATGACCATAATTCGATTGATTCAAGTCGTAAGGCACTAAGACCCCATTCGAAAAGGTATTTGAAAAAAAGACCTTGAAAACTAAAGAGATTTCGATGGTAGGGCGAGGTGTTCCTTTTGATGGCGCTGTATCCGAAAGCCGTTCACCACCCGGCTGCGCTTGAGGCACGGAGACACGGAGAATACCTGCGAAAATGTAGGAGTGGCGTTTATTCCATCTCCATGGGCCCATTCGACAGGCTCAGGGTAAATACATGGTGCCGAAATAAACGCCACGGTTTCTCGGAGGAATACAAGGAGAGGGAGGAGCTGGCAATGATTCCTGCATACTCGCCATCAAAGGATGGGGGGCGAATTTTACCTCGCAATGTTAGTCTGTATTTCTCCTCTTTCTCGAAGTATGACTCCAAGAAACCGTGGCAGGATTTTTCATTCTGGGACCTGTCCTGAGCTTGTCGAAGGGCTCCGGAATTAAAAATGCCGCCACATTCTCTCTGTATTCTCTGTGTCTCCGTGCCTCCAGCGCAGCGGGTGGTGCATCTTTTTCCCTTAAATAAACTGTGAAATATTAGTGGCATTGGGCGCTACGAGCCCGCCATTGGCACCATGCAGGCGAAGAGAATGTCGCGCTCATAGCGCGCGACCTCCCAGGGAAAAGCGCGCCTTTAGGGCATTTTTTAGGCCTGACAGTTCGATGCGAAATTTGTTTTGTGATTCATGCCTGCGCTCATGCGTGAAGGATTTCAGATAACAGAATATCCCCCCACAAACCCAGAAGCGCCAGAATGATGCCAATCTGGTGGCTGGTGGTATTCGGCTTTACCTTGGTGTCGCTACTGGGCGGATTGACTATGCCGAGGACAATATTTCGGGCGATCAGATTCGGCTGATAGTCCGCACTGTGTGCGGAATCTTCGGGAATTCCCGATCACAGATCGGTGCTACATCGTATTTGTTACGACTCCTGTTGACAGGTGAAGTGATGTTTTAGACAATGCGAAATTTCGAACGCCTAAGGCGGTAGTGGATAAACTTGCTTATGACTGAAGATAAAACTCAATCGGCCAAGAAAATGGATGTCCGTTATGTCGCCAATCTGGCGCGCCTGAACCTGACGGATGGCGAAGTGGTTGAATTTCAATCCCAACTGGATCATATCGTGGAGCACTTCAACCAGCTGCGCTCCTTGAATGTGGATGGGGTTGAGCCCATGGCGCATGCGACGCCCATTCAGAATGTCTTCCGGGAAGATGTCGTGCGGCCCGGCTTGGATCGGGATGTGATTTTAAACAATGCCCCCGAGCAGTCTTCCGGCTTGGTGATGGTCCCAACCATTGTGGAGTGACCCATGCTGAACACCCTTACCATTCATGAAGTTCTCGAGCGTCTCAACCGCGGTGAATGCCGTTCCGAGGATGTGGTGAACTCGGTGCTGGATGCCATACGGCGGACGGATGGCCGGGTCCATGGCTATCTCACCCTAAATGAGGCGGACGCGCTTGAGCAGGCGCGGGCGGCCGACCGGGCCCGGGGCCAAGGCGCAAAAGGTCGTCTCTTGGGCGTGCCGATCGCCGTTAAAGATGTATTGAATGTCAAAGGCCAACCCTGCACGTGTGGATCTAAAATCCTGAAGGGTTATATATCACCCTATGACGCCACCGCGATTGCCCGGCTTCGGGCGGAAGGGGCAATTTTTGTCGGGCGCACCAATATGGATGAGTTTGCGATGGGCTCGACGACGGAAAACTCGGCGTATGGCGTCACGCGGAACCCGTGGGATTTGGCTTATGTTCCCGGCGGCTCGAGTGGTGGGTCTGCGGCCGTGGTGGCGGCGAATGAGTGCGTGGCCGCGCTCGGGTCTGATACCGGCGGCTCGGTTCGTCAGCCGGCCTCCTTTTGCGGGTGTGTAGGGCTCAAGCCAACTTATGGCCGGATCTCCCGCTACGGCCTTACGGCCTATGCTTCGTCTCTTGATCAAATTGGGCCGATGACCAAAGATGTACGGGATGCCGCTTTGCTATTAGAGATCATGGCAGGAGTGGATGAGGCCGATTCCACTTCATTGCCTCAGGCGGTTCCTGATTATCAGGCGGCGCTGACCAAAGACTTAAAAGGGGTCACGGTCGGGCTGCCCAAGGAATACTTTGTGGGCGGGCTGGATACGGAAGTCGAACGGTGTGTTCAGGAAGCGATCGAGGTATGCCGCAAGTTAGGCGCCAAGATCGTCGAGGTTTCCCTGCCGCATACGCGGGTTGCCGTGGACACCTATTATATTATTGCCCCGGCGGAGGCTTCGGCCAATCTCTCCCGCTTTGATGGCGTACGGTATGGCTACCGGGCTCAAGGGGCCGTGGACCCGCTGGACCTCTACAAAAAAACGCGGGCTGAAGGATTTGGCCCGGAGGTCAAACGCCGGATCATTTTGGGCACCTACGTGTTAAGCAGCGGTTACTATGATGCCTTCTACCTGCGCGCCCAAAAAGTTCGCACCTTGATCCGTCGTGATTTCGAAGCGGCCTTTGCGCAGTGTTCGGTCATTCTTTCGCCTGTGGCCCCGACTCCGGCCTATCAGATTGGGGAAAAAAGTTCGGATCCGCTCCAGATGTATCTTGGAGATATCTTTACAGTTCCTGTCAATCTGGCGGGAATTTGCGGCCTATCGGTGCCCTGTGGCCTGGCGTGTGGTCGGCTTCCGGTTGGGCTGCACGTGATGGGGCCGGCGTTGGGCGAGGAAACCATTCTCCGGACGGGTTATGCCTTTGAACAGGCGACCGAGTGGCGCTCGCAGCGTTCTAAAATGGCAGTCGAGAATGCAGGATAACACGATTATGACGACTTATCGGGTAACGATCGGGCTGGAAGTGCACGTTCAGCTGAAGACTAAATCTAAAATGTTTTGCTCCTGCAGCACGGACTTTGGTGCTTCGCCGAACACGCATGTGTGTCCGGTGTGCATGGGCTATCCCGGCAGTCTGCCCGTTATGAATCGTGAAGCGATTCGCTGGACGGTGATTTCCGGTTTGATGCTGGGATGCGACATCAATCCCTACAGCAAGTTCGACCGGAAGAATTACTTCTATCCAGATATGCCCAAGAATTACCAGATTACGCAATGTGACAAGCCGCTGTGTCTGGGGGGTGGGGTGGATATTGAGGTGGCTGGCCAGGCGATGCGAATTGGCATCACGCGTATTCATCAAGAAGAAGACGTCGCGAAAAACATGCACTACGCCACTTGGAGCGGGATTGATTACAATCGCGCCGGGGTGCCGCTCATGGAGATCGTGTCGGAACCGGATATGGAGAGTGCGGACGAGGCCATTGCCTATCTCCAGACATTGCGCCAGATTCTGTTGTATGCCGAAGTCAGCGACTGCAATATGGAAGAGGGCAATATGCGCTGCGATGTGAACGTCAGCATTCGGCCTGAAGGACAAACTGCGTTTGGGATTAAGGTTGAGATCAAGAACATGAATTCCTTCAAGGGGATTTATAATGCCCTGAACTATGAGATTGAGCGGCAACAAGAAGCGGTTCGGGCGGGAGAGAAGATCATCCAGGAAACCCGGCGCTGGGACGTGGATAAGGGGCAAACCTTCTCGATGCGTACCAAGGAAGATGCCCATGACTACCGCTATTTCCCTGAGCCGGATTTGATGCCCGTGGCGCTTCCGGCGTCACTTGTTGCCGAATGGGCCGCCACGCTTCCCTTATTACCTGCCCAACGGCGCGAAAAATTTGTCAGTGAATTTGGATTGCCTGAATACGATGCTCAGGTATTGGCGGCGGATAAGGCGGTAGGCGATTATTTCGAGACGGCTGCGAGGGTGTCGCGTAATCCGAAGGCCGTCTCCAACTGGGTCATGACCGATGTGTTGCGGACGCTTACGGAAAAGGCCATCCCTATTGCGGCGTTTAAGATCGCGCCGGCCGCCTTGGCGGAGCTCGTGGATCTTACGGATTCCAAGGTAATCAATTCCAATACGGCCCGGGATGTATTTGCCATCATGTTGGCGGAAGGGGGGCGCGCCAAGGAGATTGTGACGGCTCGTGGGTTGGCGCAGGTCAGTGATGCCGGGGCTATTGAGGCCATTGTTGCCCAGACTATTGCTGAAAACCCCAAATCGGTTGAAGATTTCAGGAATGGTAAAGCGGCGGCAATGAAGTTTCTGGTTGGGCAGGTTATGAAACTCAGCAAGGGCAAGGCCAATCCGCAGATGGCTGGAACTCTGCTTGAGAAGAAGTTGTCCAATTGACCCTGACGCGGGATGGTGCTAGGGTGTAAGGCAAGTGTGTTGTATATGACGTCTCCCATTAGATTTGAAGGGATTACGATTTGACCTCAAACGACGAATACGTTCTAGAGGTCCTCAAGGAAGAGGGCCTGGTCACCGATGAGCAAATTGATTTAGCTCGGAAGCAGATGCCCACCCATAGCACGGTTGTGGATACCTTTATTGCCTCCAAAGTCCTCACTTTTGATGAAATCCTTTCAGTCCTTTCCAGCCGTTTCGGCATGGAAATGATCAGCCTTGTTAACCTGCACATTCCCCCTGAGGCCATTGCGGCAGTTCCGGTCGACATTGCCCGCAAATATAAAGTTATGCCGGTTTCAAAGCATGACAATGTACTGACCGTCGCTATTGGGGATCCGTTGGAAGTTGATACTCTGGATAGTCTGCGCTACTTGTTGAAATGTGATATCGAAGGGGTGGTTGCCTTACCGTCCGAGATCACGATCGCCTTGGATCGTTTTTACGCGACTGAGGCGTCCATGGAGACCATGATCGACCAGCTCACTGAGGGCACCGTGGCCATGGTGACTTCCGGGCGCGCGGATTTGCGGGAGGATGCCGATGTTTCCGACTCCGATGTTCCTATTATCAAATTGGTTAGTTTGATCATTTATGAAGCCCATCGCAATCGGGCCTCTGATATTCATCTGGAGCCGCTTGAAAAACGCTTTCGTGTGCGCTATCGCATTGACGGCGTCATGCAGGAGGTGGATAGCCCGCCCAAGCGTCTGCAGGCCGCGATCATCAGCCGCGTCAAGATCATGGCAAACATGAAGATTGCTGAGAAGCGGGTTCCGCAGGATGGACGTATTCAGGTTAATGTCAAAGGTCGCGAACTGGATTTACGTGTTTCGACGGTCCCTACCGGGCATGGTGAGAGTATCGTCATGCGTATCTTGGATAAACAAAACCTGGCGCTCGGACTTCCCAAACTCGGCTTTCTGGCGGATGATCAGGAAACGTTCACCCGTTTGATCGGTTTGCCGGATGGGATCATTCTAGTGACGGGGCCGACGGGATCAGGCAAAACGACAACCTTGTATGCCTGCTTGAATTTCGTCAATAAGCCTGATCGTAAAATCATCACAGTAGAAGATCCCGTTGAATATCAGATGTCGGGCATCAATCAGGTCCACGTCCGTGAAGATATCGGGCTGACGTTTGCTTCGGCGCTGCGTTCTATTTTGCGTCAGGCGCCAAATATCGTTATGATCGGTGAAATTCGAGATAACGAAACCGCCCGTATCGCGACTGAAGCCGCTCTGACCGGACATCTGGTGTTTAGTACATTGCATACCAATGATGCGCCGAGCGCTATTACCCGTTTGCAGGATATTGGCGTAAAGCCGTTTCTAGTAGCCTCTTCGGTGCGCGCGATTATTGCGCAACGCCTGGTCAGAACTGTTTGCGAACATTGTCGTGAGGAGCACAAGCCGACCTCGAATGAATTGCTGCTCCTCGGTGCCGCCGCCGAGCAGTTTGCCGGCGTTCAGCTTTATAAAGGGCGTGGCTGTAACAAGTGCGCCCTAACTGGATATTCTGGTCGGGCCGGAATTTTTGAAATTCTGATCATTAATGATGAAATCCAGCGTATGATCTTTGGAAAAATTTCCTCGATAGAGATTCGCCAGAAAGCGCGTGAGCTAGGTATGCGGACGTTGCGCGAGGACGGATTGCGAAAAGTGGTGATTGGTACCACTACTTTGGATGAAGTGTTGCGAGCCACGATGGGAGATGCACTATAATGATCGACAGCAGCCAGATTGAGATGAGCGAATTACTTCAGCTCGTTGTTGACGAAGGGGCGTCCGACTTGCACCTTTCCGTGGGTGTGCCCCCGGTTCTACGTCTCCATGGCCGTATGCAGGCGATCGATGCCACCGTATTGAAACCAGAGGACACCGAGCGCTTCATGAAGAGCATCACCTCGGAAGACCATCAGCAGCGCGTTCGCGAGGGTGGGGGTACTGACTTCGGCTTTGGCTTCGGGACCGTTGCTCGATTCCGTGTCAGTGTCTTCAAAAGTAAAGGGAACGTCGGCTTGGTGTTGCGCCAGATCCCGACCAAACTCATGTCGTTGGATACGATCGGCTTGCCACCACAGGTCAAAGAGCTGATTTTTCGTCCGCGCGGGATGATCCTCGTTACCGGCCCGACCGGCTCAGGCAAAACGACAACCCTGGCTTCGATGTTGAATCTCATTAATGAAGAGCGCGATCTTCACATTATCACCATTGAAGATCCGATTGAGTATTATCACCCTCATAAAAAATCGGTGGTAACTCAGCGTGAAATCGGCGTAGATGTGCCCTCGTTTGGCGAAGCCTTACGTCGCGCGTTGCGTCAGGATCCGGACGTCATTCTCGTGGGTGAAATGCGTGATTTGGAAACCATGTCGGCAGCCATCACAGCGGCGGAAACCGGGCATTTAGTTTTTGCCACCCTGCACACCACCGGGGCCGCCCGCACAGTTGATCGTATTGTGGATGCCTTCCCCATGGGGCAACAAGCTCAGGTGCGAACCCAGCTGGCGTCCGGTCTCGTTGCCGTGATATCGCAGTTACTCTTGGTACGCGCCGATGGACCGGGCCGGGTTGCTGCCTTTGAAATCATGATCTCCACGCCGGCCATTCAATCCTTGATTCGTGAGGGCAAGACCTATCGGGTGACCTCTGAAATCCAGACGGGTGCCAAGTGGGGTATGATTACATTGGATGCGCATCTTATGGCGCTTTACCAGGCGGGGCGAATCAACTACGAGGACCTGATTACCAAGTCGCAGGATCCTGAGGCGGTTGTGTTGAAGTTGGAAGAGGCTCATAAGAATAAGAAAAGGTAACTGACCTATGCCAGATGTCCATCACAACGAACTGATTTTGCAGCTTTTGGAGTCGCATGGGTTGGTGACGGCCGAGCAGCTTCAAGAAATTAACGAAGAGCACCAACGCAGTGGAAAACCCGTTCGGGAAATCGTCATCAATACGGATATCTGCCCGGAAGACACGCTCTTAAAGATCATTGCCGAGAATTTGGGGATCCGCGTCGTGAATCTGGCGGCCACCGATATTCCGCCTGAGGTGGTCCATTCCATTTCCGCGAGTGTTGCGCGTATGTATATGGTCGTGCCTGTTGAACGGGGCGTGAACTCCGTTACCTTGGCCACCTGCGACTTGATGAGCCCCTCCACCATGGATGAGCTCGCCTTTGTATTGACCAAGGACATCTCGCTGGTGATGGCGCGTGAGGAAGACATCCGGGCCCATGTTAATCAGTTTTATGGCGATGAGAGTACGTCAGTTAGCGACATCCTTAATGCGCTGGAGTCGGAAATTGATCAGGCTGACAAGTACCTTGAGCTTAATGCCAATCAAGACGATACCCGTGGGATTGAGGAAGCGGCAGGTTCAGCCCCGGTCATCCGGTTCGTAAATCTCATGCTGTATCAGGCTGTGCAGGATCGAGCCTCGGATATTCACTTTGAGCCTTTTGAGAATGAATTTAAAATTCGGTATCGTGTGGACGGTGCCCTGTATGAAATGGCGCCTCCGCCAAAACGCTTGGCGCTTCCCGTGATTTCCCGTCTGAAGGTTATGTCCGGTCTGAACATTGCGGAACGCCGGTTGCCGCAGGATGGTCGCATCCAGTTGACAATTGGCGGGCGGCAGATCGATTTTCGTGTGTCCTGTTTGCCCACCCAATTTGGCGAGAGCGTGGTGCTCCGCGTATTAGATCGCGGCGTTGTTTCTCTGGACCTTGATAACTTAGGGATGCCTGACGATATCCTGAAGAAACTCCTACTCGATTTGGACAAGCCGAACGGTATTATCGTGGTCACCGGTCCCACCGGATCAGGCAAGACGACCACCCTGTATTCCGCATTACGGCGCTTGAACACAACAGAATCGAAACTGCTGACGGCTGAAGATCCTGTGGAGTACGAGATTGATGGAATCATCCAAGTTCCGGTTAATGATGCCATTGGCAATACTTTTGAGCGCGTGCTGCGCGCTTTCCTGCGTCAAGACCCTGACGTCTTGATGATCGGTGAAATTCGGGATTTGACTACGGCCCACATCGCCATTCACGCTTCACTGACCGGTCATTTAGTCTTTAGTACCCTGCACACGAATGATGCTGCTGGTGCGGTGACCCGTCTGATCGATATGGAAGTGGAACCGTACTTGATTTCCTCTACCATGGAAGCGGTGGTCGGGCAGCGTCTTGTGCGTAAGATTTGTGATAATTGCAAAACGGCATTTAAGCCTGAAGACAAAATATTGGAGCGATTGGGGCTGACGCGGCAGGATGTCGGGGATCAGAATTTTTATTATGGGACCGGTTGCGGGACTTGTAACAATACCGGCTATAAGGGGCGAAAGGGGATATACGAGTACCTGAGCATCTCGGACCCGATTCGTGAACTCATCAATCAGCGCCAGCCTACGTTAGTGATTCGTGATAAGGCCATCCAGTTAGGGATGCGGACGCTGCGGCAGGATGGTGTTAAAAATGTTCTCGACGGTTATACGACTGTTGAGGAAGTGCTGAGGTATACCTAAACCGGCTTAGCCGAAACCAAGAGGAAGATTTTGAACAGAAGCACGCAAAGCCCGTTCGACAGGCTCAGGGCAGGTCGGCTGCGGCGAGTACGCCGCAACCGCACTATTTTTGGAATTCAAATCCCTGGTATTTTCGCCGAAGGCGTAAACATTCCAACCTTCGCGGTCTTCGCGAGCTTCTGTTCAAACTCTTTTCTTGTCCCAATCATAACCATAATTCGATTGATTCAAGTCGTAAGGAACTAATATGGAAAATGCAATCATTATTGGAACGGGGCCAGCGGGTTTAACTGCGGCCATCTATATGGCGCGCGCCAATCTCAAGCCGGTGGTGATCGAGGGGCCGCAGCCCGGTGGGCAGTTGACAACAACGACTGAGGTCGAAAATTTTCCGGGTTTCCCTGAGAGTATTGATGGCACGACCTTGGTCATGAAAATGCGGGAACAGGCCGAACGTTTTGGCGCTCGCTTCATTATGGGCGAGGTGGTGAAGGCCGACTTTAGTGGAAAATCGCGAAAACTCATTCTTGAAGATGGCAAGGTCTTGGAAGCGACCACCGTGGTGATTGCCTCGGGTGCACGTGCCATGTATCTGGGAATCGACTCTGAAACCAAACTGATGGGACGCGGTGTTTCTGCCTGTGCCACTTGTGATGGCGCCTTGTACCGGGATGTGCCCGTCGCGGTGGTAGGCGGCGGGGATACGGCCATGGAAGAGGCGTTGTTTCTGACGCGGTTTGCTTCAAAAGTCTCGCTTATTCATCGGCGGCATGAATTCCGTGCCTCTAAGATCATGTCCGATCGTGTAGTTAACCATCCTAAAATCGAAATTCACTGGAATTCGGTGGTTGATGAAGTGTTGGATGTATCTCGTAACGAGGTGACAGGGCTGCGCTTGAAGAATATTAAAACAGGTGCGATGACGGAGATCCCGGCGATGGCCATGTTTGCGGCCATTGGACATGAACCCAATACTAAGCCGTTTAAAGGGATTCTCGACATGAATGAGACCGGCTATCTGGTGGCTCATCATGCGGTGACGAATGTTCCGGGCGTTTTTGCCGCTGGCGATGTTCAGGATGCGCATTACCGCCAGGCGATTACGGCTGCAGGTACGGGCTGTGTGGCGGCCCTTGAGGCGGAGCGTTATATTGGCAGTCTTGGCGGATGAGTGCGCAGAATCGGGCCATCCGTGTTGTTATTTTAATTCCGATACTACTGCTAATCCTTGCCCTAGGTTGTTTTTGGGCCTATCGCTTCGAGATTTGCTTTTATCGGCACCAGCAGTGGATTGATGCCGCTTCAGCTCGATATCAGGTTTCCCCTAAGCTTGTCGCGGCCGTCATTTGGCGGGAATCAAGATTTAGCCCTCTGCGCAGAGGGAAAGCCGGTGAAATCGGGCTGATGCAGATTATGCCCGGGAGTGCTGGCGAGTGGGCCAAAGCCGAGCATCTAACGGGCTTTACCCCGGACCATCTATTGGATCCTGGAACCAATATCCTGGCAGGAACCTGGTATCTTGGCAGGGCTCTTAAGCGCTGGAATGCCCAAGCTGACCCGATCCCTTATGCACTTGCTGAATACAATGCAGGACGTTCCAATGCCAAGCGGTGGGATCGAGTAAACGCCATGAATCCACAGGAGTTTACCGCCGTTATCAGTTATCCGGCCACTCGTGCTTATGTGAGAACCATTATGCGTTATTACCGAACCTTTGGCCGTCCTTGGGAACGCTGGGGCGCTGAATGATGAATCAGCCTTTGAAAACGTCTGAGTTCGATTTTGAATTGCCGCCTGAACGGATTGCCCAGCAGCCGCGTTTGCAGCGTGAGGATGCACGCATGATGTTGGTAAATCGGGTAACAGGAACGTTGGAGCATTATGCCATTCGTGACTTGCCCGATTTCCTCAGAGCAGATGATCTGTTAGTGCTGAATGACACCCGCGTGATCCCGGCCCGTATTTATGGACATAAGGCCGGAACGGGCGGGCGTGTTGAGCTGCTGCTGCTCGAAGACTTAAATGATGGCCACTGGCATGCCCTGTGTGGATCATCCCGGCGTCCGCATATCGGGACCCATCTCCTCCTGGCGGAAGGCCTAATTACGGCCGAAGTCATAGAGTGGAATGAGGGCGGAGGTATCAAGGTTTACCTGCGTTGTGACCGACCGATCCTTGAGGTTCTTGAAGAGGTGGGGATTCCGCCGCTTCCACCCTACATTAAACGTCCTAAGGTGCCTGAAACAGCAACCTTGGCCCAGGATCGCGTTTATTATCAAACGGTGTATGCCCGTGCGCCGGGTGCGGTGGCAGCGCCGACGGCTGGGTTGCATATCACGGAGTCTTTATTGAAGCGGTTGAGTGAACGCGGCGTATCAAATGCTGCGGTGACCCTCCATGTGGGTATGGGAACATTTAAGCCGGTCAAAACAGACCTGATTGCCGATCACCAAATGGAGGCGGAACGGTTTGAAGTGACGTCTGAGGCGGCGCTGGCCATCTCGCAAGCCAAGCTTCGTAAAGGGCGAGTGGTGGCCGTCGGCAGCACCGTGGTCAGGACTTTGGAGACGGCGGCGAGTGGGATGGGAGAAATCAGTCCAGGTAATGGACGCACCCGTATTTTTATTACTCCCCCTTATCAATTCAAGCTTGTCGATGCCATGCTGACGAATTTCCATCTTCCAAAATCAACGCTGATTATGATGGTTAGCGCGTTGGCGGGCAAAGAATTGATCCGCTATGCCTATGCCGAAGCCATTAAAGAGAAATATTTATTCTACAGCTATGGCGACTCCATGCTGATTATCTAGACGTTGCTCGAAAAGGTATGTTCGAGCAACGGTTTCGGGTTTAAAGTTTCGGGGTTCAGGCATGAAATTCAGCAATGCGGTCCGAATTTAGCTACCTCACAAATCGGAAAAGAAAACACCACCGAGCTGCTCTGCCTCAAAACAGCGGAAAATAGGCGGGGTGGGCTGCGACGCCCGCTAAAGATCGCTCAACACATGCTCAAAGACGGCAACATAACCCGAAACTCGAAACACTCACTCCCATTCAAAAAGGTATTTGAACCTAAAAACGTAAGTTGAGGTCACTACGAAATACGCGAAACACGCGAAACTGATTGGTAATGAATTAGATATGCAAGGAGAAGATTCCTGCAAACGCCTCACCAAAAGGTGAAACCATCGGGCTATCAAAATCAGTTGCTAACTTCAGACTTCCTGATCTCGCTAAAGCGGTATTGAGTTCATGAGTGTGCTAGGACTCTCTTTTGGGGCATTTTTAACCGCCTCTGCGGGAAAGTGTTACATGTTTGAAGGCAGTTCTTTCCTGGCTCGTCAACGACAATTATACTTACCGGGTGCCGACAATTACATTTCCCGTTCTGTGTTGTAGTAGTTGAGGGCTGAAAGGCCCCCTTGGTTCGGGTCATGGGCGGGTAGCGCCGTAACTGCCGCCGCCCTGGGCTGGAGCC
>JBBQNS010000107.1:0-12956 GCA_038330175.1 Kiritimatiellia bacterium | reverse complement strand
TGGCGTTTATTTCGGCTCCATGTACCCATGGAGGTGAAATAAACGCCGCATTTGCATTTTCGCAGGTATTCTCCGTGTCTCCGTGCCTCAAGCGCAGCGGGTGGTTAATACCCTCCCACACCCTGTAGGAGGTGGTTGAGTAAACTGCATAACCATGAATTTTAGGGGAGGGGCGCTATGCGTCGCGATTCTTTCGGCCTTGAACCGTTTTTCTGGATTCTCGCCTTTAGATGTTGTATTCTCATCCGCATTGATTATGAAAATTCACAATACATTGACGCAACAGTTGGAGGAAGTCGTCCCGCTTGAGGGGAAGACTATCCGTCTTTATACCTGTGGCCCGACGGTCTACAACTATGCCCATATTGGTAATTTCCGGGCTTATCTCTTTGAGGATCTCCTCCGCCGTAGTATCAAATACTTTGGTTATGAAGTGTGTCAGGTAATGAATTTGACCGACGTGGATGATAAAACGATTTCAGGTTCAATTAAGGCCGGTTTGTCGCTGGAAGCCTTTACCCAAACGTTCAAGACCGCTTTTTTTGATGATCTCAAGAGTCTGAGTATCGAGCCCGCAGAACATTATCCGGCGGCAACCGCGCATGTCCCCGAGATGATCGCCATGATTCAAACGCTGCTTGAAAAGAAGCATGCCTATCAATCTGAAGATGGCTCGATTTATTTTAGCGTATCCAGTTTCCCCAACTATGGGAAGTTGGCCCATTTGGATATGGCGGGGCTTCGGCCAGGCGCAAGGGTTCAGCAGGACGAATATGAGAAAGAGAATGTGGCTGATTTCGCCCTCTGGAAAGCCTGGGATGAAAAGGATGGCGACGTGGTTTGGGACGCTCCCTGGGGGCGCGGCAGACCGGGCTGGCACATTGAATGTTCTGCCATGGCCAC
This sequence comes from Kiritimatiellia bacterium, assembly GCA_038330175.1. Taxonomy (GTDB): domain Bacteria; phylum Verrucomicrobiota; class Kiritimatiellia; order CAIKKV01; family CAITUY01; genus JAABPW01. The sequence goes on along the minus strand of JBBQNS010000107.1, from coordinate 12,053 downwards.
GCGCTATTTAGGCGAGAGCTTTGATATGCACACCGGTGGCGTGGATAATGTCTTTCCCCACCATGAAGATGAAATTGCCCAGAGTGAAGCGGCCAGTGGCAAACCTTACGTCAAGTACTGGATGCACTGTGCACACTTGGTAGTAGATGGGCGTAAAATGTCCAAGTCGCTTGGTAATTTTTACACTCTGCGCGACCTTATTTCCAAAGGGTATTCCGGGCGTGAAGTCCGGTACGTTTTGATGGCCGGGCATTATCGGCAGTCCTTGAATTTTTCTTTTGATGCCTTACTGGCCGCACGTAGTTCCTTGCAGCGACTGGATGAATTTCAGGCTCGACTCAAAGAGGTGGCGACTGTTGCCCCTGGGATCAGTGAAATCCCGGATTGGGCTGCTACCCTGAAATCGAAATTCGATTCAGGTTTAGCCGAGGATCTTAATATCTCGGAATCATTAAGTGCCTTATTCGATCTCGTCCATGCTGGAAATCGTGCTATCGATGCTAAAACGATTTCACAAGCGCAGGCGGCCGCAGTGCTTGAGATGCTGGCAAAATTCGATTCCGTCCTTGGGTTCCTGATAAAGCCTGCCGATGAGATCCCCGAGGCGGCCATTAATTTATTGGAGCTTCGCCAGCAGGCCCGACAGTCTAAAAATTGGGCAGAAGCCGATCGCGTACGGAATGACTTGGCGGGTCTTGGCTGGATTATCCAAGATACCCCGCAAGGTCCGAAGTTGAAAAGAAAGTAGACATGAAATTGGGAATCCAGAATCCAGAAGTAAGAATCCAGAATGAGAGGAGGCAGAATCTCTTCCGAAGGGAACCCCTTCCTCTGCATTGCTCTGGCTTCTGGCTTCTGGATTCTGGATTCCAAGGATCAGAGGGCACTATATGAGGACCATGCCTGGTAAATTTATTACTTTTGAAGGGCCGGAAGGTGGCGGCAAGACGACCCATATCAAACGCCTTGCCGAACGCCTAAAGGGGTTGGGACACGAGATTTTGCTTACACGTGAACCGGGTGGAACCCCAACCGGCGAGGCAATTCGGGGAATTTTGCAGCATGAACAGTCTGGTGAGGGTATTTGCCCTGAGGCTGAATTGCTCCTTTTTGAAGCCAGTCGTGCCCAGTTGGTTAAGACCGTTATTCTGCCCGCACTCCAAAAAGGAGTATGGGTATTGTGTGATCGGTTTATCGATTCTACCGTCGCTTATCAAGGGTATGGTCGTGGGTTTGATCTGGAAACAATCACTTTTCTTAATCGATATGCAATAGGGGCTTGTGTTCCGGATCTAACGATTGTGATGGATGTGGATGTCAAGACTGGGCGGGAACGCCTCTCGCAGCGTAATCTGGCACAGAACACGACCAGTGATCGGATTGAGCGCGAGGCACTTGATTTTCATGAGCGCGTCTATCTGGGTTTCCATGAGCTGGCAAAGCGTTGGCCCGGGCGGGTCAAAGTTGTAAATGCCATGCGTGAGCCCGATGCGGTGGCCGGTGATATTTGGACTCTGGTTCAGAATTCGGGAGTCAGGAATTAAAATCATGGACAAAGCAGGGACGTTAATGGTGGGCGCATTGCAGCTCTGTTGGAGTTTTCCTGTAATCGCGAAATATAATTTGAACAGAAGCACGCAAAGCGAAGAGTTTTTTGACCGCCGAAGGCGGAAAACCATATATTCTTTGCGATCTTTGTGTGCTTCTGTTCAAAACTCTTGCATTCTAGCTGATAGGTTATAAATAAAAAGACCAACTGAAGTGCCTTGCGCTCATTAATGGCTATGATGAAATTTATTTACTGTATTATTCTGAATTCTGAATTCTGAATTCTGAATTCTGGATTCTTTTACCTATGTCTATTGAAAGTACATTGTCATCGGCCCTGGCCTCTTTTGACGCTGCGGTCGCTGTGGGCCGGATCGGGCAAGCCTACTTGGTAGTCGGTAATCTTCGTGAAGAGGCGCTCCCTTTTGCCGAGACCGCGCTGCAAAAACTTTTTTGTCAGGAATTGGCCAAACCTTGTGGAACTTGTACGGCCTGTCTTCAGATACGGGATCATAAACATATCGATGTGGTATGGATTGAGCCTGAAAAGAAGTCTCGCGTGGTGGGGGTTGATCGAATCCGCGATCTGCAGCGGGTAGTCTACCAGACCTCCTATAGCGGGGGGTGGAAGGCGGTCGTTTTTGTGGGTGCCGACCGGATCGGCGAAGAAGCGGCAAATTCGTTTTTGAAAACACTGGAAGAGCCGCCGGCCCGTTGTATTTTCTTTTTGCTGACCGATACGCCGCAAGCGATCCTTTCGACCATTTTATCACGCTGTCAGCGGCTGATCCTGTCCTCTGAATCAGAGGTTTTACCGGAACCTTGGCGCGGGGCTTTGATGGGGATTCTTGCGGTGCCCCTCGGCAGTGATCTATTGGGACGATTAGCTCGTTCGAGTGCTCTTGAAAAGCTTCTTTCTGACGTTAAAAAAGCGGTTGAGAAAGAAGAAAAGAAGCTTTATCAAGAGGAGCAGGAGGCGCTTCGGAACCCCGATGATAAGGTCAAGGCAACTAAAGCGAAAGAGGCCGTATTGGAGGCTCGAATTGAGGCACGCTTTCGGGGGTTACGAGCCATGATTTTGCGAGCCATGTTATTTTGGTATCGGGATTTGCTGGTTTCCGTGACCACGGCGAGGATGGCGCCAGCCCAGTTGCGTAATCCCGATGAAGCCACGTTGATTGCGGGCATTGCGAGGGGATTGTCCTATGCGGATGCGTTAGGTAATGTGCGCGTGGTTGAAGTGATGCAACGCCAGTTTGATCGTAACCTTCCTAATGGACTGGTGCTGGCGGGTGCTGTCAATAGTTTAACAGCCTGAACAGAAGGACTTCCCTGTGTACCGATCTATGGTTATTCATCTTGAGGACGACTCGTTGGTGAATGCGATTTGTTCTGAAGATCTGGTCATTCATCAGGGGGATCTTTGCGTTATTGAATGCAATCGTGTTCCTGAGTCCGGGCACGTAGTCCAGTGGGCTGAGCATGAAGGGGAGATTCCTGCAAAAGGGGTGGCCCCTTTTGTGCTGCGGCGGGCAACGCTTCAGGATCAATCCAAAGCCGCTGAAAATCTGGTGGTCGGGCGTATGGCAGTCAAGACTGTACACAAACGCGTCGAAGAGTATAAACTATCCATACATGTTGTACAGGTTCGCTACAGCTTTGACCGGTCGGTATTACATGTCACATTTACATCAGAGGAGCGCGTTGAGTATTCTGATTGTGTCAAGGCTTTGGCGGGCGATTTGCGTGCGCGCATCGAAATGAAGGCCTTGGGGGTACGGGATGCCGCTAAGCTGATAGGCGGCATGGGGGTGTGCGGGCGTCCGCTGTGTTGCAAAACATGGATGAATGATTTTAATGTGGTGACGGTTAAGATGGCCAAGGCGCAGCATCTGGCACTTAATCCAAGCGCAATTAGTGGGACGTGCGGTCGCTTGAAGTGTTGCCTTAAGCACGAATATGAAGGATATAAGCAAGCGGGGGATAAATTCCCTAAAGATGGCGCCAGAGTCACTTGCGGCGATAGCTGCGGGTGTATTATGGAAAAGAACATTTTGAAAGAGCGGGTTAAGGTCCGGCTGGATGATGGACGCATTGTGGATTGTGGGCTTAAGGAGGTGGCTCCTGCTAACGAAAAGAAGGCACCTAAAAGCCGCGATCTGGAGGAACGTGGATGAAAATATTGGTTGTAAATGGGCCTTTCCAGGGTTTGGAGCTATGAGTTATTTACTGGGATTGGATGCATTGGCAGAGCATTTGAAGTGCAAAAAGGAAACGATATGAAGCCGGTACAGCTTGTGGTTGTTGGGTCTATTGGGTTGGATACCATTGAAACTCCGTTTGAGAAAAAGGTCGAGATTCTGGGTGGCTCAGTAAGTTATGCCTGTGCCAGTGCATCATTCTTTACCTCCACGGGCATGGTTGGGGTGGTGGGGGCCGATTTCCCGGGGCCATTTGTGGAGCTCTATCGCCATTTCGGTATTAATCTGAATGGGCTTCAGCGAAATCCGGGCAAAACGTTCCGCTGGTCGGGTGTATATGAGAAGAACATGGATAATCGGCGCACATTAGCCACAGAGCTTAATGTATTGGAGTCCTTTATGCCGGAGTTACCAGAGGATTACACTCGTGCTCCCTTTCTCTTCCTTGCCAATATTGCGCCCCAGTTGCAATTGCATGTGTTGGCACAGGTCAAATCTCCTCGATTTGTAGCGGCCGATACCATGGACCTTTGGATTAACATTGCGCTTAAACCGTTGCGTGACGTTATTGCCGCCGTGGATCTGCTGACGTTAAACGAGTCTGAGGCCCGCCTTTTAGCCGAAGAAAATAACTTGGTTAAAGCAGCTAAAAAAATCCTAAGTTGGGGGCCGAAGTATGTCATCATTAAAAAAGGTGAACATGGCGCGATGCTGTTTTCAGCAACAGGTGTCTATGTGGTGCCCGCTTATCCGTTGGAAGTCGTTCATGATCCGACGGGGGCTGGGGATACCTTTGCAGGAGGATTGATGGGCGCTTTGAGCGAACGGGGCGAGTTAAGCGAAGCCGCCATTTGCAAGGCGATGGGCTATGGGATTGTTGTTGCCTCTTTTGGAGTCGAGGACTTTAGTTTGGAACGATTACGAAAATTATCACGCCACGAAATTAACCATCGCTTTGCTGCCTTCAAACGTCTGACCCATTTTGATTTATTAGATGCGGGTTGATTCAATCATGACCGAACCTCAAGAAACCAAGATTCCGATTTCAGTGATTCGGCGCTTGCCGAAATATCTGACGGTGGCGAAGCAATTGCGCTCGGAAGGTATTGAATGGGTCTCTTCGGACGCCCTAGCCGAAGCACTTGATCTAACCTCGTCTACGGTGAGGCAGGATATATCACACATCGATTTTCAGGGGATTTCAAAAAAAGGTTATCTAACGTCGGGTTTGGAGTCCGTGTTAACCCTCACATTGGGGGCTGATCAGGAAAGTGTGTGCGTGGTGATGGGGGCTGGAAATCTAGGTCGCGCTTTGGCTACGCATGAGGAATTTGCCAGACAAGGCTTTAAAATCTGTGAGGTATTTGATAACCACCCTGCGGTAATAGGCGAAAAAATCGGTCGGTTTACCGTTTTAGATGTAAGCGAATTGCCGTCTGTTGTCGAACGGCAGAAAGTGGGAATCGGGATGATTGCCGTCCCGCATGAAGTCGCCCAGGCTGTGGTGGATCGATTATGCAAAGCGGGTATCCGCGGTATTTTAAATTTAACGACAGCGCACATCACGGTTCCTGCGGGGGTGGCGTTGGTAGATGCACGAATTATTGCAAGTTTGCGCGAATTGGCCTATGTATTGAAAGTAAATGAGCGGAATGATTTAAATGAGCGCGCCTGAGACCCATAAAATAGTTGATCCGAACGGCCACTTTGGCAGGCCGGAGCGGTTAGAAGTGGCAGGATTGATGGCGGGCCAGATTGCTCATGATTTCAATAATCTTTTAACTCCCTTGTTGACCTATCCCGAACTCATTAGGCACGAAATCAATCAAAATCCAGTTGTTAATGAATACCTCGCCATCATAGAAAAGACGGCAACGGAAATGCAGTTTTTAACACAAAAATTGCTGACATTGGCGCGCCGTGGGCGAGTCGGCAAAGAGGTTCTCAATGTTAATGACGTGATTGTTCAGGTCACTAAATTTTTTCAGGGAATACTCCCTCAAGGTATCACGATTAAGTCTGAGCTGGCGGAGGACTTGCCGAGTATCATCGGGAATAGTGCGCAGTTATTTAGTGCCCTGCAAAATCTTTATCAAAATGCATTTGATGCGCTGGGCGCTTCCGGCACATTGCTCGTTAAGACCGAAGGCCTGCACTCGGATAGGCCCATTGGGGATGAGGGCGAAGTGCCCATTGGGGATTATGTTAAAATCTCCTTAATCGATACCGGAGCGGGCATTGAAGCGGCCGTTCTGGATAAAATATTTGATCCTTTTTTTACTACCAAACGTGCAGCAAAACAACGAGGTTCCGGTTTGGGGCTGAGTGTTGCTCACGGTATTTTTAAAGATCATCAGGGTTATATTGGCTTTACCAGTAAGGTGGGGCAAGGAACCGCGTTTTGCGTCTATTTGCCTGTCATGCGCGAATTGCCTCCGGAAGTGATTACGAAAAATGGTGCGAAAGAGCCCGTTCCTCTTAGCGTTAAATTGAATGATTTGCCTCCACTTGGAAAGCAACGAGCTCCCCGGATTTTAATTGCGGATGATGAGCAGATGATTCGAAAACTTTTCGGGTTGATTATTGCCTCGGAATTTCGTGAGGCGTTAATCGATCAGGCTGCAAATGGCAAGGAGGCCGTATCTGCTTTTTCCGTGGGTTATCACGATTTAATTATAATGGATCTGCAAATGCCGGGACAAGATGGCCGAGAATCTTTTTTTGAAATTCAAAAGATTTGTCTAAAAAAACAATGGCACATGCCCCCCATCATTTTCTGCACGGGATTTACTCCTTCTGAAGCCCTGGCGGAAATTATTAAAGATAGCTCGATCCATTGTTTGCTCCGCAAACCCATAAAAGCCGAAGCTCTTTTAGACGTTATCCGGTTAAGACTGAAAAAGTGAACACGTCTGTTGTCAAATCAGTAGCAGAGATGCAGCAGCGCGCCTTGAGTGCAAAAAGGGCAGGCCGGAGGGTCGCATTGGTTCCCACTATGGGGTATCTCCATGAGGGGCACCTTTCTCTGGTTGCTCTTGCCCGGAAACACGCTGACATCGTCGTTCTCAGCCTGTTTGTTAATCCGATCCAATTTCTGCCAGGCGAGGATTTGGCCAGCTATCCACGCGATTTTGAGCGCGATAAGGGATTGTGCCAAAATGCCGGTGTTGATGTTATTTTCTTTCCGGAACCAGCCGATATGTATGCTGCTGATCACAGTGTGTTTGTGGAGGAAACGTCTCTTTCTAATGTGCTTTGTGGGGGCAGTCGTCCCGGACATTTCAAAGGTGTTACTTCCGTTGTGGCCAAGCTTTTCAACATTACATTACCTGATGTCGCGATTTTTGGACAAAAGGACGCTCAACAGTGTCGTGTTCTTCAACGGCTGGTAAGGGATTTAAATTTCCCGATTGAGATCATTGTAGGCCCCATAGTACGCGAACCTGATGGGCTCGCGATGAGTTCGCGTAACAAATACCTTTCTCCTGAAGAGCGCCAGCAGGCATTATGTTTACGCCGGTCGCTTGATTCGGCGGAGGCGCTGGTGCGGGCGGGAGAACGATCGGTTGCTAAGATCCGCGAGAAGGTCTTGGCAATTATTTCTGCTGCACCAGGGGCACGGATTGATTATGTGATGCTCGTCGATAATGAGACACTTGGGCCCGTTTTGCAGATCTGCCGGCCGGTGTTGGCCGCGCTGGCTGTCCGTTTTGGCACCACACGTCTAATTGACAACACGATCCTCGCCAATCCGTAACCCGGGGAATGCACCCGATCATGGAGCGACTGGCGCAAGCGTCGCTCTCGCTTCTCTACGCGATGCGGCTTGGTCTATACGATTCGTCATGTCCACATCGGAGGTGTCATTTGTATTATTGGTGAGAAGGTCATCTTCTTCCGTACCAAAATCAGGGGCCTTGATGAATTTGGGCACGGCGAGAGCCGCCAGTAGTAAGCCTATGGCTAAAATGATTAATACATCTGCGAACGATAAACCGCTACGGCTATTCATAAGTGCCCCCATTAATTTAAGGATTTAGAGTGTCACCCTTTTTCGCATAGTTTAGTCGACGCATACCTTAGCGTCAATAAGCGAGGGGGGGGCGAATCCTTGCCTAAGGACGTTCCGTTCAGGATGGACTAGCCTGATTCGTCCTGCCCACGCGGCTCGGCAAGCCTCGCCCTCCTGAAGAACATGATCTACAGAGACGAGCTGTTTCTTTTGGAGGGCGAGGCTTGCCGAGCCGCGTGGGCAGAACGTATCATGCTAGTACATCGTGGCCGGAAAGTCCTTAGGCGAGGATTTGGGTAAACGCGTCCGCCTACTTTGTGTTAACCGGCGGAAGATGATGCAGGCGCACTCGGCTAAGGTAGGTCAGAATCCCGCGGGCGATCCCCTCAGCAATCTTATCCCGGTAATTAGAATCCAAAATTTTCTTGGCCTCACCGCGATTGGATAAATAGCCACATTCCACCAAAGCGGCAGGACTATTGGCGTTCCGGATCACATAAAAACGGGCACGCCGGATCCCGCGGTCAGGGGAACCGGTGTGGGCCATCAGGCCTTTATGCAGATACTGGGCCAGAACAACGTTAGCTCCATCAAATCGGTTGCCGGGACAGTTCTTGCTCTTGGCACGCGGGACATTCTGCTCCACCTCCACCGTCGTGGGATACCCTGGCGCCGGAATAATATAGGTCTCTACTCCCGAGATGGCCTGGTTCCGGGACGCATTGAAATGAATACTGACAAAGAGATCTGCACCATACCGATCGGCTCGCCAGCAGCGCTCGTCCAGCCCCATGGCCACGTCACGATCCCGTGTCAACATTGCCGTCACCTGGTTCTCGCGAAGTTTCGCCCTCACGCGCTTGGCGATATCCAAAGTAAATCCTTTTTCCTGCAAGGCCCCCACTCCCGTGCCCGGATCAGTCCCCCCATGCCCCGGATCCAGAACCACGACGGCCCCCGAAGCTTTTCGCAATGCGCGAGAAGGAAGCAGAATAGCCCCCACCGTATCAACCGCATCTACCGGGGCAATGACCCAATTCCCTGCCGCCCTCACGACGCTCCGGTTCATATAAACCGAGAGTCCGTTCACCACAACTCTTCGGCTCCCCGCCTCAAAAATCACAGTGGCCGTTCGACTGCGATACACGGCACTCTTGCCATACTCGGAGGGCGCCCCAAACCCATAAGACGCCATCACCTCATTCAGCCCCAACCCCCGGAATACCACGGCCTCCGTCGACATCGGCCAGACCATTAGAAGCAGTAAAACAGGAATTGATCCCACACCAAATTTTTTCAATGTCGCTTTGATCCTTGACACCGTCCCGACCCCTGTCTCTTTTGTGATTTGTTGTAGCAGTAAGCCCTACACTTTGATATACCAAGCAAGAGTATGTCAAGCGGCATACCACTCTTTTACGCGTCACTCACACTAGGGGTATTAGCAATGGCTGAAGTAACTCTTGAACAGGTTCCGCAAAAGCTTAAGGATTTGTTCAATCGCGGTTTTGTATCCATGGAGCGCGGAAATTTGGACTACGCCATCGACATGTTCACTGCCTGCCTGGCGCTCGAACCCCGCCTCCACAAGGCCCGCAAATTTCTGCGTGCCGCCGAAATCAAAAGATTCAAAAACCAGGGCGGCGGCCAGATGACCCATTTGATGTCCTCAATTACCGGGCTCCCGAACCTGTTCAAAGCGCAAGCTCTGCTCAAATCCAAGCCGATGGAAGCCTTGCAAACTGCGGAGAAACTACTCCTCAAAGATCCTTTGAATTTGAGTTATATCAAGCTTCTGGATAAAGCCGCCAGCGCCGCCGGCGAACCCGAGATTGCCATTCAAACTCTTACCATGACCAAGGAGCATTACCCCAACGACACCGTGCTCCTGGAGCGACTGGGCCGGCTTTACTCAGAAACTGACCAGCCTCGCCTGGCTCGCGAATGCTTCGAAACCCTTTGTGAGTTGAAACCGCAGGACAGCGGATCCCTGAAGCTTTTAAAAGATGCCATAGCTATCGATAGCATGTCCAAGGGTGGCTGGGAGAAAGTGGGAACCAAGGGCACGAAATTCACTGATCTTATCCGTGATCGCAAAGAGTCAGATATGCTGGCTCGCGAATCCAAGGCCGTGGTGGATAAAAACGATACCACCATCATGATCGAAGAAAACAAAGCCCGGATCAAACGTGAACCCGGAAACATGAACTATCGTCGTGCCCTGGCCAATCTTTACAAAGACAGCAAAATGTATGCTGAAGCCATCACGACCCTTCAAGAGGCCCAAATCGTGTCCGGTGGACGTGACCCTCAAATTGATCAAGCCATCAGCTCCATCCGAATTCAAATGATGGATGAGGAAATCAGAAAACTTACAGCCAGTGGCATGGCCGCCGCAGTCGAATCAAAACGAAAAGATCGGGAATTGTTCCTAATCCAAGATCTATTGGATCGTGTGACCCGATATCCGAATGATCTGCAATTGAAATTCGACTACGGGGTAATGTTGTTCGAGCTCAACCGGATTAACGAGGCCATCCAGCAATTCCAGGCTTCTCAACGAAACGCTCAACGCCGCATTCAGTCATTGTTCTATATTGGTCGGTGTTTCCGAGCGAAAAAGCAATACGACATGGCCATTGACCAGCTTCAGCAGGCTGTCGCTGAATTGCCCGTCATGGACGACACGAAAAAGGCCGTGGTTTATGAACTGGGCTCCATCTACGAGCTCACCAAGCGTCCCGATGAAGCCATGGAATGCTTTAAACAGATCTATCAAATTGAAATCGGTTACCTCGACGTGGCAACCAAAGTCGAGCAAGGCTATAAATCATCGGCTAACTGACCCGCCGGCCCCTTACAACCCGACCGTGACTGGAAGGATAATTAACGCATGAACCAAGTACTTACTGACGTCAAAAACGGAATCTGGATTGATACCACCCGCATTACCGCGGAAAGCGCCGGCTGCCACGCCAAAGGCGACTGGTCCATCGTCAAACGCACGTTGCACGGCGGACTTTCCGAAGGCGTCGACGTCATCGAAGTCAATAACGGGGCGCTTGCGTTCACCATCGTTCCCACGCGCGGCATGGGGCTTTGGAAAGGGCGATACCAAGGTTGTGAAATCGGCTGGCGCTCTCCGGTAACAGGCCCGGTGAACCCCTCGTTTGTCACCGCCACGGATTCGGGCGGCTTGGGCTGGTTGCAAGGCTTTGACGAGTGCATCGTGCGCTGCGGGCTGGAATCCAACGGAGCACCCGGCAGGGATATCATTACCGACAAAGCGGGAAACACTTCCGAGTCCATGCTTACGTTGCACGGAAAAATCGCCAACACTCCGGCTAATTTTGTGTCCGTATCAGTCATCGAGTCTAGCGGGGCCACGGAACTGGTTGTATCCGGTACCGTAGATACAGGCATGCTCTTTTCCCCTTGCCTGCGCTTGGAGACCCGGATTTCGACTCAAGTCGGTAGCAACAAGGTCTCCATCCATGACGAAGTGGTGAACCGAAACAGTGTGTCACGGGAACTAGAACTGCTCTACCACTGTAATTTTGGCGAACCTTTTCTAGAGAAAGGCAGCAAAATGGTCGCCCCCAGCCGCGTGGTAGCGCCCCGCAATCTCTGGTCGGCGGAAGGCATCCAAAATTACGACACTTACCTCGCGCCTACTCCCGGCTATAACGAACAAGTCTATTGGCACCAGCTTTGCGCGGATCGGAATGACAATACAGTCGCCCTGCTGAGAAATAAGTCTGGCGATAAAGGCGTTACACTCCGCTTCAACCTCAAACAACTGCCCTGCTTCACCCAATGGAAGAATACGGCCGGGTCCGATGACGGCTATGTTACAGGTCTTGAGCCTGGCACCAACATGCCTAATCCAAAAATGTTCGAACGCCAAAAGGGGCGGGTCATCGAATTGGCACCCGGCCAACGACACGTTGTCGACCTCAGCATGGAAATCCAGCTAACCCAACAGAGCGTGGCCGGTGTGGAAAAAGAGATCGCGGATTTGCTCGGCGGAAAATTCCCCCTAGTGCACACCGACCTTGTGGCCGATTGGTCTGCGTAAGTTCATAATTCCTGATCTTGCCGGAAAATGACTCGGCACTTTTGTAGACGCTCGCTATAATAATTTGAAGCGGGTTCAGCCTCGTCCCGAATCCTCGCCCAAGGACGTTCCGTCCACGATGGACTAGCCTGATTCGTCCTGCCCACGCGGCTCGGCAAGCCTCGCCCTCCAGAAGAACATGATCTACAGAGGCGAGATGTTTCTTTTGGAGGGC
>JBBQNS010000106.1:0-13093 GCA_038330175.1 Kiritimatiellia bacterium | reverse complement strand
TTCAAAGTGGCAACGGCGTCTCGCCGTTGAAGAGCAGGATAAAAGGTGCAACAACGGCCTATCCCCATTTCTTAATGTGAGCCCTATTATCTTGTGCGCATAACTGCAAATGCGTTATGCGCAACGAGTCGCCAGGTTCTTTATTCTTTCAAATGTGGAATTACAATTTGCCTGTCTTTCTGGATCCGTCCCTCTGGATCCCCTCTGGATCCCCATAGGAAAAACCCTGATGGTGAATCAGGTTTTTGCCCCTTGCCGTTAAAGATTGTCTTTGAGACTCTAGATATTCAGACAAAGAAAGATATCGAGATACAATGACTAAAAAACTTCGTCGCACATGGCGCAGCTTGGAGCTCCGCGCAAAATTATTAGTGGCTTTGGTAGCGCTCCTGTGTGGTGCGGCTTTTGCAGGTTCTCTTGCGATGGAGGATGCCTTTATCCCATGGGGTGACAGCGAACACATAGGGACGAATGACGATATCATCGACTCGAATTTCCCCTCCTGGTTTGGTGCAGCGTTCAAAACCGGCTCAGGTGTCTGGGACACCAACATTCCTGCATGGACTGTCCCGTCGGATGACACTAATGATGCGGCGCTTGAAGTTTTTTTTAACCGCTCTTTATTGACAAATAGCCTTATCGTGAACTTAGGCTATCGGGATTCCACTAATGCTTCCCTTTCTTTGGACGTTCTTCACTTGACGAATCAGTCGGTACTGCCGTCTACCCTTATAGAGAATCTTCTTATAGGCAGTGGCAACGACACCTCGCGCACATTCAATGTTCCCCTGGATCTGAACGCCGTAGGGTTGCAATTCCGCAGAGGTTCAGGCGCAATCACGATCCGCGATACCCTGCTCTCGCCGGATAGTGACGGAGATGGCTATTCTGATTCGGAGGAATTCGCGTGGGGAAGCGACCCCAGCTCGGCGCTTTCCGTTCCCTGTGCCGCCATCACCGGCCAGATCTTCTATGCCGGGGTTCAGTCGGGCGTGCTCCATGTTCTGGCGGCGACCAATACCAGTGACTGGGCCTCCGCCTACTACATTACGATGTCTTTGCCCATTTCTACTCACGTTGCCCCGTTTACGCTGTCCGGTCTTCCTCTTCGCCATACCTATTATGCGCGAGCCTGGCGTGATGTGAATGATAATCAGACCAAGGATTATTGGGAGCCATCAGGCACGGCGATTCCTGCAAACTTATATCTTGGCGGCAACACCGGCAGCGTTGTGATCGTGATGGCTGACCCCGATAGCGATGGGGATGGAATGTCAGATGTTACAGAGTTAGCTTTGGGGCTGAATCCTTTTAGTTTCGATATTTTCACACGGCTCCCGTTCATTGAACGGTTTGAGACAAATACAGTTGTTCTGGGCGATATCAATGGTCAAAACGGATGGCGCGCTACATCGAGCCAAACCGTTCTCGTCCAAACTGGCGCGGTCTGGGAGGGACAACAAGCGGTATCGTTTAAAATGACAAACGACATCCCTGTCAATGTTAGTCAATTGTTTGCAGTGTCAAATGCTCCAATTGTGTGGGTGGATATGCATGTTCGGGCTTTCGAGGCCACCGCGCCCACGAATTTTTCTAAAGTCAGCGTCATGATGCTGTTTGATGGAAATGGGTATCTCAAGGTTTACAACGGATTGAGTACCTTGAGCAATAAGTGGATATCGCTCTCCAATATGGCCCCCTGTGCTGCTACAGGAGAATGGGTTCGCCTCTCGGTAAAATCGGACTATCCCGCGCAGCAGTGGCTGGTGTGTTTCAACGGGCAGTTGTTGGCAAAGGAATTGGGGTTTGCATCGCCTGTTGCTGAATTCTCGATGCTGTCTCTTGACGGTATAAGCGGCGGACTCGATGCCTTACGCGTCAGCACCAATGAGCCAGCAGGGTTGAGTTTGGACTTGGATACGATTCCTGATGACTGGGAACGGATATATTTCGGCAATCTCAATCAAGAGGAAGCTGGCGATTTTGACGCTGACGGTGTTTCAAACCTTGCCGAATACCGTTTGGGTCTTGATCCAACAAATAGTGATAGCGATCATGATGGCATGCCGGATGGCTGGGAAATCGCTAACTTCTTCAGTCCAACCAATTCGGGTGATGCGGCAATGGATGCCGATGCCGATGGGCTTTCCAATTTGGTTGAGCATCAACTCCATACAGACCCACAGGGAACTGATACGGATCACGACGGGCTGGCAGATGGTATGGAAGTCAACACTTGGCATACGGATCCGGTGTCGGCGGATAGCGATGGTGACGGTTATAACGACGGCGATGAGGTAGCGCGCGGAACCGATCCCCTCGACGCCGCTTCCCATCCTGCCTCTCATTGGAGGAACCATCTCAAATTGACGTTCCGCGAAGGGAGTCTCACCAACCGTTTGGCCGATGTTCCGATCTTGATTCGCCTCACCCCGGAGCGGATTGACTATTCGCAATGCGCCACCAATGGGCGCGATATCTATTTCACAGATAGCGCTGGCTTGCCGCTGGACTTTGAGATGGAGAAATGGACGCCTGGCGGCGAATCTCTTCTCTGGGTTCGCCTCCCCGAGGCGGGCGGAACAAATTCTGCCGACCATTTCTGGCTACACACGAACTACCCGGAGGCCACCAACGCCGCGAATTTCGCCGCCGTTTGGAGTTCGAATTATCTCGGTGTCTGGCATTTCGCTGCAACCAACACGTTACTGGCCGACTCCTCCCCGGGCGCGTATGCCGCTACAAACGCCGGTGCCGTGTGCGTTACCGGTATCCTTGGCAATGCCCGCAACTTCCGTGGATCCGATAGCGTCATTGTTCCACCTGTCGCCCTCGCCGCTATAAGTAATGCGGTGACGATCAGCTTCTGGCAATTCGGGGCAACAAACCAGCCTCTGAATAACGCCTGCTTTGAGGGCACCAGCGCCGCAGGCCGCGAGTTCAACGCCCTTGTTTCGTGGAGTGACGGAAACGTCTACTGGGATGCCTTCGGCAACTACGACCGTATTAACAAGTTGGCCACCACCAATCTCTACAAGGGCGGTTGGAACCACTGGACCTTCACAAAGGATCGGGCGGCCGGCACGATGTGCATCTATGTCAACGGTGAACTCTGGCACAGCGGGACCGGTAAGACCCGCGCCTATAGTCCAGTCACCGCTTTCCGGTTTGGGTCTGGCGCCAATGGGTCATATGGCTACGTTGGCCGACTGGATGAATTACGGATCGAATCGGTGGCCCAATCTCCCGAGTGGATCCGGTTCCAGCATAAATCCATGCTCGACCAAGCCCTTCTTTATGGCGAGCAGCAGGTGTCCATCGCGGGCACAGGAAATGCCGCCGAACCTGCGCAGGCGGGCGAATTCACGCTCATTCGATCCGTGACCGATCAAACGAATCTTTCCCTCACGGTCAATCTGGCCACACCAAACGGTAACGCCATCGAGGGAGTCGATTTTGTCGCCTTGCCGAGGTCGGTGGTCATCCCCTCCGGCGCCACTCAGGTGACATTCCCTGTGCCGGTCATTGATGACCTCTGGTTGGAAGGCAACGAAACTGTGTCGGTCGCCATTGCCCAGGGGAATTACTTTATCAGCGCCGCCAATGCCTCAGCCTCTATCGCAATTATCGATGACGATGTGGATGCCGACGGGGACGGAATGTGCGATGCCTGGGAGATACTGAAATTCGGCAATCTCGATACGACGGCGACTGGCGATGCTGATAATGACGGTGCCAACAATCTTCAGGAGTATCTCCACATCACCAACCCGAATGATGCCGATACTGATCATGACGGACTGCCGGATCAGTGGGAAATCTCCAATGGAACCGATCCTCTGACGCCTGATGCTGATGCTGACCCGGACAACGATGGGCTCACTAACATGCAGGAATACCAGTTAGGCACCAACCCGAGGGCTGCTGACACTGATGGCGATGGCATGCCGGACAAATGGGAGGTTGACCATGCTCTTAATCCGCTTGTCAACGACGCGTCTCTTGACCCGGATCAGGATGGTCTCACCAATCTGAAGGAATATCAGAATGGTACCGATCTCCACAATCCGGACACCGATGGCGATGGTCTCACGGATGGCGCTGAGATCAATACCTATAAGACCAGCCCGCTCAAGTCCGATACCGATGCCGACGGACTTCCTGATAAATGGGAGGTGGATAATGGGACCAATCCCCGCGTCAACGATGCCTCTGGCGATCCGGATGGAGACCAGCTTCTGAACATTGATGAATACCGCGCAGGCACAAATCCTAAAGCGGCTGACACGGATGGGGACGGGGTAAATGATAAGGTGGAAGTTATGGCCTATGCCGATCCCCTTGTCAGGGACTTTGATGGAACTGTGGCGGATATCCTGATGCTGAACGGGAGCGATGCAACATCATGGGTCGGAACATGGACGCAAGAAGGCTCCGCAATATATGCACGGGAGCGGAGCGGCTCCCTCAATTATGCGTTGTCCGTCCCAAGTAACGGAACCTTCGCTGTTGCCGTTAATGTGACGCAACAGAACGCTCTTACTGCGCAGAACACCTTTGATCTAAGTCTGTTCATTGACGGCACCTTCTCAGGCCGACAGATCGTCAAGGCCCCCTGCGGAGCAAACTGTACCGGAGTCTTTTTCTTGCCCCAACTCACGGCAGGCTCCCATGTCCTGCGACTCCGCTGGAACAACGATGCCCCCAATACCTTCATTCAGGTCAACTCTGTCAAGCTGCAGGCTTTCGGTGGGCTAGATGCCAACACCAATGGCATTCCTGACTGGCTGGATCATCGGATGGCCTCGCTATCTGAAGCGGGAGCGATACCTGAATCCAGTGTGGTGTCCCCGGTTTGTCTGGAGGGAACGGCAGTTTATCAGGATCAGCTGTCCGTTGCCGCATCCTTTATGCCTAATGGCCAGACTCAGCAAATTGTGGCGGTACAACATGGTGTGGGCACGGCGTGGTATGCGAATATCTTTATATCCCCAACGAATACCACGGATATTGTGATTACGGATCACAGCAGCGGTGTGGTGGTCACCAACAGCGTGGTGTGGGATGCCGTTAACCTGCTGGTCAATTCCTACAGCAACGGGCTGGCGATTCGTGGCGGCAGTTCGCTTTTGCTGGCGGCCTGGCCCACGGAGTCCACTAACGGGGTGTCCACATTGACCATCTGGAATGGGACCAATGTGGTCACAAACATGGTTACGGCGGCGGGAAGCTCCGTTCCTTATTGCTTCGGCCAGGCCGGGACATTCACCGTTTCAGGATCATACAGCAATGAGACCACGAGTACCAACGGAACCCTCTCTGTCCGTGTCGTCACGGGTGCTTTCAATGGACGTGAAGCGGATTGCGTCACAGGTCAGGCGCGTACATGGGATTGCCCTGGCATTACGACGGCGGCTGTGGTGACGGCGGACAGCCAACTCAGTGTGTCCTCCACAAACCTGTCAGGCGGGGGCACACGCTTCACCCTAATGAACCCCACAGATAGGCCGCTTTACATGGTTGCCCGGCTTGGGGCAGGGGGCATCATTTTGGACAGTGCCAAGATCAGTTCGATCTATGCTGATCATGGTACTTATTTCAAGGTGGTGGAAACCTTCGCCGACGGGAGCCGTATGACCGAGGTACGGTTGCAGCTGGGATATGTGCCCGAAAACCTCACGGTTAAGCTCCATGTTTTTGTGGGCGGTGTGACTTTTCTGGATGGAACGCTCGACAGAACACTGACGGCGGCAGACTTCAATGAAATTGGCGTTTGTACTTACCGCATGATTCAGTCAGCGGCATCCCAGTCATCAACCTGCCACACGACCAAACTCTATCAGGGCGGCCTGTATATTGGGGGTAACTGATGGGCGAAGAAAAGGTCATAGGCCTGGTGCTGCTCTCTTTGTTGATCGGGTGTGCAGGAGCTTTAGCGGGGCAATCACCTCGTTTAGCGGCAGTGCTAGGCATGGATCAGGATTCCCATTCGTTGCGGGTAGAGGCGGCAAAAGCGCTGGGAACGTCGCTTGCCAGTGATGAAATTATGATGCTTTATAGCTTTCTGGACCGAAAGGCCAGCAGCGAGGATCCAGGTAAGCCGGGTGAGTTGAATGCGCTAAAAAATGAAGTCGTGAATACGCTCAAAATGCAGGCGAATCTGCCGCCAGAATTAGCCAACCGCTTGATGTCCATGTACGGCAACCGTTCGCATGACGAGGTGTGGCGCGACTATTGCATACAGCATTTGGGTGACATCTTCCTCTCAATCCAGGATGAAGATTGCATGGTCAAGGCGAGGGGTATCCTTTGGCTGGCGGTTAATGAGAAACACAGTAGCATCTCAGGAACGGGTTTGATCGCGCTTTTCAATTTGTGTGGGCAGAAAGGATTTGAGAAAGACCGGATTTCCGCCAAGGCTTTAGAGATGGTGCGATCTCTCGCTTATGGTGAACCAGCAAAGATGACGGCTTTGCAGATTTGTGCGAAGTTAGGGCTTCTTGCTGTTCTGCCTGATGCCCGCAAACTGGCTCTTGGTGAGTCAATCCCAATTCGTATGTCCGCGATGGCCTGTCTGGGGGTGTTGGGGGATAAGGCTGATTTGGAGTTGTTGAACATGGCAGAAAGAAGCACGGATATACGGCTTAAGACGGCTGCAACGGCCGCAATCAGTCGGCTAAAGGCAAAACGTGCATGTGAATGATGTGATGGTGAAACAGGAGAGATATTGGATGAAGCATACGAGTAAGATGGTTGCGGTGATCTCGGTAATCTGTGTAATGTTGTATTGTGTTTCGATGGTTGTATGGGGGGCAACGGGTTCATTCTTAACCAATGCCTCGTGTCCTCTAGGAACTGCCGGGCCCTCTTGTTCTTCTTGCCCCACTGAAGCAAGTTCGGTCGGAACAGGTTGCGCATGGGTCAAGATCAACGCTGGCCCCATGCGCCCGGGCAGCTCTGTCAAGATGGCTCTCTTCCGGATGGGGGAGAATCAATTATCCGAAGCCGTCTATACCCCGCAAGCATTAAGTTTTGTGGCGGGGTACGCGATGAAAGGGATATCCCACGAAATAACGCCTGTCGGAGCGCCCCGGCAAGTAACCATGGTGCAAAGCGCAGGAATTCCCTTCGCGTTCAATTTCAAGGATGGCGAGACCATCGGGGTGCCCGTGTTCGGGGATGCCTGGGTGATGAAATTACGCCTGTTTATGGTGGATGCGAATGGCTGGGCGGTTCTCAAAGATCCTGCCTACTATGATCTCTATACCGGGGATGGGGAGCGCTACCGTTTCAATGCATTCAAGGCGTCTTCCCAATATATGCAATTAGTAAACCACCGAACGGTGGCGGGACGCGAGGAAACCTACCAGAGTATGGGTGTTGAGGTTATTCGGGATGGCAGCCAGAACCTGCGTCAAGTCCTCCTGCCGAGCAGACTGGCGGATATTACCGTCACGGATAGCGCTCACTATTCGCTAAAGTTCTACTCTCTCACCAATGTGGTCGAAGGCAAGGGTACTAATGGGTATTATCGCCTTCAGCCCAATGCGGCACCGTTTGAGACGTGGTCGTTCGCCAACCCGGAGCCAGGAAAATTGCGGAAACTCCAAGTGACCCGCGTCATGGGTGCCCGCACGATGCTTTACGATTTCACCTATAATGCCGACTCGGAAAACTGGACCATGACCACCGGTGATGAACTCAGTGTGGCTCGCCAAGAAGAAGATGTGACAATGCGTAATGACGCCCGTACGGAGCGTCTCGTTACCCGTTCAGTCAAGACGCCTGATGGCATTTTGGTCGGCCGGTACTCCGAGCAGATAAAGTCCTATGGTTGGGGCGATGGCGTTATCCGGCGTATCAGGGAAACCGGTGGTGTCAATCAGACCAATCTCTTCACTTATACCGCAGCAGGCTTGACGGAATCAGCGATTGAACCCGATGGAAGCTGGCGCTTTTTTCGGTATGATGCCGTCGGCCGGGTGACAAACGAAATCTCAGCTTTTATGGATTCGCCGCTTACGGCGGTGTCCAGTGCCGCGCATTCGGTGGTCTCAAGTTACGCGCCTGTTGATCCCATCGATAGTCCGCGCCTAAACGACCAGTTGCCTCGGACCATCACGGAGTCTATTACAGGGATAGTCGTCGCCCGAACCTTCCGGGTGTATCGGCAGGGGAGCAATAACGAACTTCAGGAAATTGTCGAGAAGGCACTCAGCCCTTCTGCTGCTTATGGAGCTAATGGCAATCTGCGCACAGTGACGACGTATTACGGAACGAATACGGTGAATCAGCAGATTGGGCGGATTAATACGGTCGCTTATCCCGATGGCCGTATGGATACTTATACCTACGAATATGGAACCTACATGGCTGGCTCAGGAGAGATACCCCCGGTGTTCGAGGCCAATTCCTCTGGCAACTATTGGCGCGAAACGGTAGTGCATGGCACGGTCGCATCACCTGAGGGCATGGCAGGTAAGACGACGAAGGAAACGCGTATTCTTGATCCAATGAGCCAGGAGGTGCTGGCTGAGACCTGGATCTGCACCGGCGGTCACAATTACGAGCGCGGGACATGGGTTTCCAAGGCCTACGACGAATGGCAGCATCCCATGCTGGTGAGGACATCTAAAGGAGAGAAATCTGAAGCCTCCTGGGGTGGCAACTGCTGTGGCAAGGAGTGGGAAATTGGAGCTGACGGAACAGAACTCGATTATAGCTATGATTTGTTGGGCCGTATGATTCGAATAACCAAGCCGGGTACGACGACAAACACCGCTGACTTGGTTAGGAATTACACCTACGACAGCGAAGGGCGCCGTCTCACCGAAATCCTTGCTTGCGGCTCGTTGACGCAGTTGATTAGCAGCAATGTCTATGACCTCGCGGGCCGATTGATTTCGTCAGTGGACGGTCAGGGTATTGCAACAGCCTATGGCTATAACGGCGTCACCAACACGACCACCCGAGGTGGTCTCACCAATACTACCGTCCGCTATCTCGACGGGAAGTCCAAGTCAGCCTCGGAGAATGGAGTTACTAAATCATTCTCCTCATATGGTGCCAACACGAGCGGTGCCCAGTGGACAAAGGCCTGTTCGGGTTCGCAGGGTGCGGCATCCATTTCCTGGCAGAAGACGACTGTTGATCTGTTAGGTCGCACCGTGTCCGACCAGAAGCCTGGCTTCGGGCCGTCTGTTCTGGTCGAGCGTGGTTATGAGTACAACACCAAGGGGCAGCTGGTGAAAACAACTGCGACTGGCATGTTCCCGACCCTTTATGAGTACAACGACCTAGGCGAACAAATCCGTTCCGGCCTCGACGTCAATGATAACAGCGGCCTCGACCTCGCTGGCCCCGACCGCCTCAACGAATCTGCCACTTGGTACGAGCAGGACGGCTCAGGCGATTACTGGCAGTGCCGTGCCTCGATTATTTATGCAGGCGACAACGCCTCTCCCTCGACCAATTCTGTTCAGAAATCCCGCCTCACTGGCCTTGGGTCTGCATCGGATCTCGGACTTCTGACCTCGGATCTCGTCTCCCTCGACCTCCTCGGCAACCAGACCGCCTCTCGCACTTACATTGCCCGCAACGCCAAGACCGTTACTCTGACCACAACCTACTCTGACTCAACCAATAACGCCGAACAAATCACCATTAACGGCCTACTGGCATCCTCCATCAGCAAGACCGGCGTCCAAACCACCTACGCCTTTGATACTCTCGGCCGCCAAGTTGCCGCCCTCCAGGGTGGCCAGCGCACGGTCGGCAGTTACACAGCCTACAATACGCTTGGCCAGGTGGCATCCACCATGGACGCCGCCAGCAACATCACGGCCTATACATACGACTCCCTTGGCCGCCGGACCGTTGTCACCGATGCCCTGGGCAATTCAACCTATACCTCCTATGACGTTGACGGTCGTGTCCTTGCCTCTTGGGGCGCCACTTATCCCGTGGCTTATGAATATGATGAATTTGGACGCATGACCGCCATGTACACCTACCGTGGCACCAACGCTCTCATTTCCTATTCTGAAATCTCAAATCAGAAATCTGAAATGGATCGAACGACTTGGTCGTACGATCAGGCAACTGGTTTGTTAACGAATAAGCTCTACGCGGATGGACGCGGCCCAGCCTATAGTTACACCCCTGACGGCAAACTCGCCCGTCGCACATGGGCCCGCGGCGTCACCACCGACTACAATTACGATCCGCTGGGCCAGATGACCAACATCGACTACAGTGACGCCACCCCCGACGTAACCTTCACCTTCAACCGTCTGGGTCAGCAGGCTACCATAACCGATGGTCAAGGCATCCGATCTTTCACCTACAATGATGCCATGCAGTTGATTGCCGAAACCAATTCTATGGGAGTTCTGCAGTTTGCGTTTGACAGTCAAGGCCGGTCAGCTGGCTTCAGTGCGGGCTCTGACTACTCCGTACAGTATGGCTATAGCTCGGTGGGTCGCTTTGCTTCTCTAACATCTGTTATCGGCCCCCAGTCCTCTGTCTTCTCCTACTCTTTCGTCCCCGGAAGCGATCTTGTTGTCGGCTACACCAACGACAGTGGATATGGGGTCGTCAGGACATATGAGGCTAATCGCAACCTCATTACTTCAATTGTAAACGGTATGGGCGGTGTGCAGTTACGCCGGTTCGGCTATGTGAATGATGCTGTCGGGCGTCGGGTTCAGCGTGCGGATGTAGAGATCTCAACTGTTATCTCCAACCTGTTTGCATATAATACCCGCAGTGAATTAACAGGTGCATTGATGGACACCAATACATTCAGTTACCAATACGATTCGATAGGTAATCGTGTCACGGCGACCAACAATGCCGAGGCATTCGCTTATGCCGCCAACACCCTGAATCAATATTCTCAAATTTCAAATCAGCAGTCTCAAATTACCCCTTCCTATGATTCTGACGGTAATATTGTGACCAATGGTGTTTGGACATACGTCTGGGATGCTGAGAACAGGTTGGTTTCCGCTGCCTCGAACGGACAATCAGTGGCAACCTTCGCCTATGACTACATGTCCCGCCGTTACCGGAAGACGACTTCCGCCTTGACTAACACCTTTATCTACAACGGCTGGGCGATGATTCAGGAACGTCTCACATCTGACGACTCACCTCTCACAAATTCCTTCGTCTATGGGCTCGATCTTTCAGGGACAGCGCAAGGCGCCGGGACCATCGGCGGCATCCTTTCTGCAGCCCTAATGACCAATCACCAATCACCAATAACCTGTTTCTATTGCTATGACGCGAACGGAAACGTAACGGATTTAGTTGGGACGAATGGTCAATACCTAGCCAAATATCAGTTCGATCCATATGGCAATACGATTGCGAAGTCTGGCGACTTGGCGGATGTCAATCCGTTTAAGTTCAGCACGAAATATTGCGATGCAGAGACTGGCTTCTATTATTACGGCTACAGATACTATCAGCCGGAGTGCGGGAGGTGGCCATCCAGAGATCCGATAGAGGATCCCGGGTTCCTTGTTGATTATGTTGCTTATGCCGTTCCCGGAATTGGTCTTTACACATTCGTGCGCAACGATGCTGCGAATCTTATCGATCCGCTTGGCCTTTCAGAATGGCGCCTAGATTTGACAGATCATGGTGGCCCGCACATTCAACTTGGGGATTATCGGTGGGATGCAAGAACGCTTGAACCCATCCCACACAAGGGGATCACACCTCCGAAACTCACACCCTCCCAAATGAAGGAACTGGCAAAGTCTGGTGTCTTGGATGATGTCCTCCGGAAGGTGCCGAACTCGGTTGTGAAAGAAGCCGGTGAAGAACTTTTTGGTGATGCGTTCAAGAATGGGACAAAGTGCCTTTCAAAGTCTGCGCAGAAGCAACTTGCCAAGAGCATTCTTAAGAAGATACCGGTTATTCTTCTCATCTTTGCCGCCACCGACTACGCTGAGGGTGGCGTTGAAAAAGCAGTTAAGAATGCAGTCATTCCGGGTGACTTGATAGAAGACGTGTTGAAGGACAGTTCAAAGCGCTATGACGAGTGGAGCGACGCTGCGGCCAAGGCTATTTGGGAAAAGCGCTGCAAGTGCGCTGGCTTGGATCCCAAGGACTTGGAATGAACTCATCATCATTTCGCCTCATTTCTGATTTTAACTTGATGACTTACCGATGTGGAGTCAAGGCCGGTAGTGTTTTGCGGCTTCGGCAAGATATTGCGGTCAAAGACCATAATGGTATTCCAACGGGAAAGATACTTCCTGCCGGAGGCGTTTGGAAAGTACTTCCGGGGTCTAAAGATGATGTTGGAACCGTTCGACTTATGCAACCCGACGGCAAGTTGCATACTTGGGATGACGCTCCGACTTTGCTTGAGGCGTTTGAAGTTCTTTCAGACAGCGATAGTAATCCGGCATAATGTTGCAGCTACTACCCGGTGCGCTGCCGGAGAAGTGTTGCCATGAATCCGACCGTATTGACCGGCGGCACTTCGTTTAGTTGACGGACTACGCACCTGACACGCCGCGTGCTGGAGAAGGCCACGCGGCGCGCCAGGTGCTCCGTCCGCTCCGTCGCTATCGCTCCTCCGTGGCACCTACGCGCTGACGCGCTCCGGTGGTGGTGTTCGCTTCCGTTGGTCGCTCACATGGACGCTCCGGGCCATCAAGGCCAAGCGTCCGTTGCTCCCGCCGAGGCGGGATCCCCGTCCACTTCGCCTTGAAGGCCCTTCGCTCTTGGCGGGCCGCTACGCGCTTTGCGGCTTATGGGAGCATCGAACGTGGTGGGTGATGCGGTGGACGCAGCGCCAAGCCGCGCGGGGCCGCGCCTGAACTCGCCGTGCACTACGCGCACGGCGGCCGGGCAACGTCGCATAACGGCGCACGTTATGCGTCCGTTCACCCCGCGAGGACGCGGGGTTCACACGTTGCCCTTTCAGGCGCACCCCCGCGTTGCCTCCAGGCCGAAAAGTCCGGCTCCGGCTGTCGCCACACTTTTCGGCCTTCCGGCAACCCTACGGGCTGGAACAGAAAGCGTTCTGTTCCCTTGGCGCTGCTCTCGGCGAGTCCGACCGTTTGGGTTGTGC
>JBBQNS010000105.1:0-13400 GCA_038330175.1 Kiritimatiellia bacterium | reverse complement strand
GCCCACGCTTTCAATCTTTGGAGCCGGCGGTCTCCACCGGTGGTGACTGTTGAGTCCTAAGGCTGTGCAAGCCCGACAGGCTGCTAGTGGCTCCGCACAGCGTCGCCTTCAAAGATCGTCCGCATCAGAATGAATTACGATTATCCTGAAGGCGACTACGCCACCTGCAAGCGCAGCAGGTGTCGTGCGGTCAAGATTGTGCCACACCATGAGAGGGCGAAAGCCCCCGACCCCATGAATTACAATAGCCTCTTGTAGGAGGGGCGCTATGCGCCGCGATGCACCCGCGACTCCCGCTAGATAAGGTGTGGCCTTAACGTGCAGGGCGGTTGAATCAGACCTATGTTTTCAGAAGTTCGGAATGTGACCCGGTGCGTTCAAAGATCACCGTGTTGCCTTCGATCTTGTAGATTAACAGCCAGTCTCCAGCCAGATGGCATTCGCGGCGACCGTGATAGTTCCCGACCAGTTTATGGTCGCGCAGTTCTGACGGCAACTCCTGCTCGCAGGCGATCCATGTCATGACCCGTTTCAGGCGGGCTAAGTCCCTACCCGCTCGGAGGGCCTTCTTGTAGTCTTTCTCGAAGCGGGTTGTGGTCTTCAGGTGCCTCATTTGTCGAGCGCCTTGAACATCTCGTCCAGATCTCGGTACGCGTGAAGTTCGTCGCCACGGTCCGTGGCCTTAAAAGTCCGCCGCGTGATCTCATTGGGGTCCTCTACTGGAAACGGCAGGCCCTTGCGCAGTCTGATCTGGCTGAAAAACAGGGTGATCGCCTCGGTGGTTGTGACGCCCAACCGCTCCAGAAGCGCTTCCACGTCGGACTTCAAATCCGGCTCCATTCGCGCACGAACAGTCACTGATCGACTCATACGGTTTATCTCCTTGGTTGTTCTATATGTAGCACCACCGGGCTACACATGTCAAGATGTAAGGTACATTAAGGAGCCTCGCAGTCATCGCCATGAAAGCGGGTTTTAGGGTCAAGTGGCTGGTGTTTTCTTCCTGATTTGGCAACCGGGCAACCGCTCGTATGGCAGGCGCGGCAATATGATTTGCCGCAGGTCGGGCAGGCGGACAGGCAGGCTGCGCAAACATAGTGTAGGCGGTCATCGCAGATGGCGGCGGTATCGGGAGTGATACCGCAGGCTTCACAGATGGGGGTGTCAAGCTTGCGGGAAAGGGGATTCCAGTCGAGATGGTAGGGCCTTTCACCCTTGCGGCGACGGATGACAAATCCAAGGCGATAGATCGGGAGTGTGACGACCAAGGCTTGGAGGATGCTGATTTCGACCGACACATTGTATTTCAAGCGCACATCAGCAACCTTGGATTCATATTCGCGTTTGATGGCCGCCAGACGCATACTCTCCACCTTGGCCGCGTCCTGGGCATTCGCTTGGCGTCCTTTGCCGTCAGTTCGCTTCCGGCTGGCCTCATGGCATAACTCCTCATGATAGGAATGGAGTCGGTCAAGATCGCGCGCCAGACGCCGCTCCATGCTGGCTAGAAAAGGGTTTAGTCTTGCACGGGCCGCCATGCGTGCATTCTGTGTAACAGCCTTACACATCTGCTCCGCAGTCCAGGCGGGTGCCCATTCAGGAGGTATGGCTGCACTCGAGCCATGGCCTGTTCTTAATTGCTCGATATAAGTAACGGCAAACGGGTCGTTCCTGGCCATGTTGGACTCGTTTAAGCCGATGATGGCTATGTCGTCACGTTTTTCATCCGAGACGGCCGAGATCATCAAGGGGATAATGCGGTATCGGGCTAGACCGGGTTCCATTTTCGTGAAGCGGTAGGTGGCATTATTAAAGGCTAACGCCTTGGCCAGAACTTCCTCAGGATCTGGCAGCTTGCAGGGGCCGGGGGCGAGATGGCTTTCGAGAAATCGGGAACGGGCCTGCAGCCGGCTGCCTAAAACGTCCACCCAGTCAGACTCAAGCGTCAACCGTTTAACCCCATCTGGCAGGTTTTGGCCAAAACCCAAACGAATGAACTCATTAGCATGGAATATGTTCCGCAGATCCTGGGGCAGCAAGACGTTCAGATTTTCGGAATCAACGGGTTCCACCACGGCCCCCTCCGCCGTTAATGCTCCTGCCATCCAATCGGAAAGGCTGCTCATTGGGTCGAAAACTCCTCTCCGAATAGGTTTTCGTCGTAGGTTTTAACCTCTTGATAGCGGGTTCGGGCGTCAAGCAAGCGCGTCTCAAGGGCGGCGAAGGCGTCGTCGCGATGGGCATCGGTTTCGGAAATCCAAGCAGAAAAAAGTAGCTCGGAAAAATCGTGATCTTCGTCCATTTCTCCGAGAATGGCCTGAATTTCACCCACGACGAGTTCAAACATATTGATTTTCTCGTCAAGGATAGCGAGCAGGCGTTCTTCCAAGGTATGGCGGGTTGCAAAGTTGAAAACGAACACCTCGCGCAACTGTCCAATACGGTGGACACGGCCAATGCGCTGTTCAATGGCCTGAGGATTCCAATGAAGGTCGAAATTGATGAGGGTGTTGCAGAATTGGACATTCCGGCCCTCACCACCGGCTTCAGAGCACAGGAGCACGGGTGTCTGCTCCCGGAATTCGACAATAGCGGCATCTTTTTGCGGCCCGGAAATATGGCCATCAAACCGGGAGAAGGGGATGTTGGCGGTGGTCAAGGTTTCAGCCAACATATCCAGTGTAGCCGTGTAGCGGGCAAAGATCATTTTCTTTTCGGTGGGATTTTTGCCAAGCAGTTCGAGAAGCGCTTTCACCTTGGCGGAGGACTGGATCGCCGCATAGCGCTCATGAAGGGAGGTCCAATCGCCGGGACAGGCGCCTTTTGCCATGCGAGCGAGCGATGCTGTGGCTGCAGCTGGAGAGGAGCCTGCGGCTTGAAGAAGGTGGTGCAGGGCCATGCGGTGGTGTGGTGCTTCCGGTGTGCGGCATTGGCCCCGGATCGCCTCACTCAAGGCCGCGTAGCAAGCCTGCTCGTCCGCTTCAGGTTCCACCCGAATGGTCATGGCATGGCGTGGCGGTAGTTTTACATCCACCAGGGCGCGAGTATTGCGGATCATCACATCGCGCATGAGTTCCCGCAGGCGGTCGCGATTGATGGGACTGCGCGGTTGGCGAGGGGTGACATAAGATGCCTTGAAATCGCTTTCGGTTTTAAACAGGCCCGGCTTCAAGAGGGTCAAGAGGTTGTATAATTCGATCAGGTTGTTCTGCACCGGTGTGGCAGAAAGCAGAAGCAGGAACCGTTTTTGCAAGGCGTCCACCACCTGCCAGTTTCGGGTACGGCGATCCTTTAGATGATGGGCCTCATCCACCACCACCAGATCCCACGGAAGACTGGTTACAAGATCGAAATGGCGGGTCGTCCGGGCGGCGGACAGGGAGGCGATGATACGGGGTTGTTCCCAGAATGTTTTGGGATCATCCCGAAACAGGGCGTCATGGCTGGTGGCAAATTCGATACCGAATTTCGTTCGCAATTCCTCCTCCCACTGGCCGACCAGGGACGGGGGTGTCAGTATCAGCAGCCTGTCGGCCATGCCCCTAAGCAGATATTCCTTCAGGATCATGCCGGCTTCGATGGTTTTTCCGAGTCCGACCTCATCGGCCAGCAAGACGCGACCGCGGAATTGTTTGAGGACTTTGCGCACCGTTTCAATTTGATACCAATAAGAATCCACGCCGTGTAACTGGTCGAGACAGAGCAGCTCATCGAAGCCTTTAACCAGTGACAATTGTGCGTAATCCAGAGCCAGCAGACAATCCCCGGGGGAGGCAGGTGGGGCTTGGGAGATCGCCTGGCAATCTTCAAGAGAGGGCAGCCTATAGGTAACTGGGACGGCAAAGGTATAGCGGTCGAGTAAGGGCGGTATTCCGGGTAAAGGGGTGGACCCTGTTACAGTGGGCTGAATCGTTGGGTCTGTCGGCGTAGATGCTGCCCGGCTGGGTTTATCACCAGGGGTTTTCTTGCTGGTATCCACTGGTTTCCAGCGGGCTATTTTGTTTAGCCAGTCTTTTCCCCAGCCAGATATTTGTTGTGGAAACAAATGATTTGCCCGTAAGCGTGTCAGTCCATGTTCGATGACGAGGCCTTGAGCGATGGGCCAGCGGCCATCCATGGCGAGCGCGACAGCTTGACATGCCCGAGTTGCAGCATTTGGGATGAATAACTTATTTTGATACTTGATATGACGGAGCGCTAATTCGGTTTTACCGTGATACAGCGCGGCAATGGTGGCTACGGAGAGAATGCTTCCTGCGGCGGGGTATTTCCTAAGAGCTTCTTCGACAAGTTTAAACAATACAGGCTCGGGCTCCAATATGGCATTTTCGATGCGGAATACCCATTCCATAATGGCGTCGCTTCTAAGGCGACGAACGTCCGTCTCCGCCTGATCATTAAAAAATGGAACCATGAGAATGACATTCTATCAAAAACGGACATGGATCAAGGCGTAATATTCAGTGGAAGTTCACATATGTGAACTATTTGCATTTCCGACGACTGGTTGTGCGGTCATCTCACTTCTTGAACAAGTCAGAATGGGTGCCCATTCCAGCCACCGAGTTAAGCCTATCGCGGCACGTAGTGCCCCTCCCACATTGAATCAATTTCGGAAATGTTTCCTAGATTGCGGTGGGGGTTGGATTACGATATATTTTCAAGCATGAGTCGTGATCATATCATTATTGCTGGAGCCCGTGAGCATAACCTGCAGAACATTACGGTTCGGATTCCACGGGATAGCTTTACGGTTATTACCGGGTTAAGTGGTTCGGGCAAATCTTCACTAGCCTTCGATACCCTTTTTGCTGAAGGACAGCGCCGGTATGTCGAAAGCCTGTCGGCTTATGTGCGTCAGTTTCTTGACCAGATGCAGAAACCTGATGTGGACTACGTAGAAGGCTTATCCCCCGCCATCTCAATCGAACAGCGTACTGCTGGCTCTAATCCGCGCTCGATTGTGGCTACTACCACGGAAATTCATGATTATCTCAGGTTGCTGTATGCCAATGTGGGGCATCCTCATTGCCCGCATTGTGGCAAACCGATCTCAGGACAATCTGCCGAAATCATTGTAGATCAACTGATGGCTCTCCCCGAGAAGACGAAGGTGGCGCTCTTGGCTCCCTTGTTGCGGAGTAAGAAGGGCTTGCATGAAGCTATTTTTGAAAAAATTCAAAAGCAGGGATTTGTCCGTGTGCGAGTGGACGGGGAAATGGTCGAAATTGACAAGATCCCCAAGCTTGACAAGAAAAAAACCCACAATGTCGATGTGGTGATCGATCGCTTGGTGATGGGAAGCAAGATCCGGTCACGTCTAACGGATTCGGTTGAGCTGGCCTTGAAAGAAGGTTCTGGGGCCTTGATTGCACTGACCCAGGTGGGTTCGGAATCAACTGGTTGGACAGAATGTTTGTATTCCGAAAAGCACGCTTGCGCGGAGTGTGGTATCAGTTTCGAAAAGCTGACGGCCCGTCATTTCTCGTTCAATAGTCCTTATGGGGCCTGTCCAGATTGCGCCGGTCTGGGAACCCAAATGATTTTTGATGAACAACTCGCTGTACCCAACCCTGAGCTTTCGATTGATGGGGGGGCTATTACGGCATGGCGGCGCGGGGGACGTCGTTTGCTGATTTACTATAAGGCACAACTTCGTGCGGTCGCCAAAGAGTGTGAGTTTAGCCTGGAGACTCCCTATATTGAGCTACCTAAAGAGGTCCGAAATTTATTGATGCATGGGTCCGGAGACAAGGATATGACCTTTGGTTATTGGCGGGGGGGCGCCCACCGCCATTACGAGAAGCCTTTTGAAGGGGTTTTGCCAAATTTAGCCCGGCGTTATAAGGAAACCGACAGTGATTTTGTGCGACAGCGTTTGCGAGACTACATGAGCAAAATGGGCTGCCCCAAATGCGGAGGGGCCCGCTTGCGACCGGAGGTCTTGGCCTGCACAGTAGCGGATCAATCCATTATGGATGTTACCCGACTCTCGGTGCGGAAATCTCTGTCATTTTTCAAAACGTTGGTGTTGTCCGACCAGGAAAAGAATATTGCCGGGGATGTGATCAAAGAAATCCAGGAGCGCCTCCAATTTCTGGCGGACGTTGGATTGGATTACCTCACCTTGGATCGCGAAAGCGGTTCGCTTTCAGGCGGCGAGGCTCAGCGTATCCGGCTGGCAACGCAAATTGGTTCGCGGTTAGTCGGGGTCTTATATGTTTTAGATGAGCCCAGCATAGGGCTCCATTATCGTGACAATGAGCGTTTGATCAACACCTTGAAACAATTGCGCGATTTGGGAAACACCGTCGTGGTGGTAGAGCATGACGAAGAAACGATTCGGGCCGCAGATTATGTCATCGATCTGGGGCCCGGCGCCGGTCGCCATGGCGGACAGGTCATTCATCAGGGAACCGTGCCGGAATTATTAGCCAACAAGCAATCGCTCACCGCTAAATATATGAATGGTGAGATGACGATCCAGGTTCCGAAGCAGCGAACAGAGCCGGGGAGCAATTGGCTGCAACTCATGGGCTGCACCGAGAACAATCTTAAAAACATAACCGTCAGGATTCCTCTTGGGCTATTGGTGTGTGTCACCGGTGTTTCAGGCAGCGGTAAAAGCACGTTGGTTGATGACATATTGCGACGCGCCTTGTTTCGTAAATTTTACGGATCCAAGGAAATTCCCGGTGTACATCGGCGACTGCTTGGCGCGGAAAAGCTCGATAAGGTGATTGTGATTGACCAGTCGCCCATTGGTCGGACACCTCGGAGTAACCCTTCGACCTATACGGGCGCTTTTGGGCCTATGCGTGACCTGTTTGCTGCCTTACCGATGTCAAAAGTAAGAGGCTATGGACCTGGTCGGTTCAGTTTTAATGTTAAGGGTGGTCGTTGTGAGACGTGTAAGGGCGACGGGATCATCCGCCTGGAAATGCATTTTCTTCCGGATGTGTATGTTCCCTGTGAACAGTGTCGTGGATTGCGTTACAACAAAGAGACGCTTGAAGTCCATTATAACGGAAAAAGCATTGCAGAAGTTCTGGCCCTGACGATCGATGAGGCTTTAGAATTCTTTAAAAATATTCCGTCTATTGAACGAAAAGTCCGAACGCTCTCAGAGGTAGGTTTGGGATATATACAGTTGGGGCAGTCGGCAACCACTCTTTCAGGAGGCGAAGCACAACGGATGAAGTTGGCTTCTGAGCTAAGCCGAACGGCGACCGGAAAAACATTATACCTGCTCGATGAACCCACTACAGGGCTCCATTTTGCGGATATCGAGAGGTTAATGCATGTCTTGGAGCGATTACGTGCTTCAGGCAATACGGTGCTCGTCATCGAACATAATCTCGACGTGATAAAACGGAGCGATTACATTATTGACTTAGGTCCCGAAGGTGGCGACGGCGGAGGGCTGATTGTGGCGGAAGGCACTCCCGAGGAAGTGGCGCAGTGTGATGCGTCGCATACGGGCCAAGCATTACGAATTCACTTGAAATGACAATGAGGCTTTTTTTTAACACCAAAATCCTGTGGCTGGGAATCACGTGGGCTTTAGTAGCCACGGTTTTGCCTGCTGATTCGGCACCTGTTGCGGAGCCAGTGGTGCCCAATTCGGTGGCGCTTGTGCTTTCAGCCGCTCAAACGGCGCTGGAAGATGGACTTTGTGAACTGGCGCAAAAACAGACGGAGGCGATTTTAAGAAATGGCGAGTTGTCTCCTTTAGAGCGTGGTGATGCCACCCTCATTCTGGTTCGCGCGCTTTACGGGCAGCGTCGATTCAGGGAAATGGCTGCTGGAATTGAATCGCTCGGATTGTCTTCGCCGACCACCCCGCCAGGGGCCTTGGTCTATTGGCATGCTGTTTCACAGTATGAGTTCGGACACTACCGAGACGCGCTAGTTGAGCTGCACAATTTTGAAGGGCGCTTTCCGGGTAGCCCACTGGCTTCGAGCGCAGCACGGCTGGAAGCGTGGGGTAACTTCAAAGAAGGTCGGCAGGTTGAAGCGTTGTCAGCTTTTGAGCGCTTTGACCGTCAATATGGAGATTCAGAGGAGGGGGCTGCAAATTTACTCGACTGGGGGCAGGCCTTGCTGGCTTCGGGTAATGTTAATGAAGCCCGCAAAATCCTGGAACGGTTGGTCACTCGCTCCTCAGCGCTGGCTTCCGTTCAGGACGGAAAATTGTGGTTAGCGAAAGCCATGGTGGTTGACGGAAAATGGGAAGCGGCCTGGAACCTGCTCACCTTGTTGTCCGATGATCCACTAGTACGGGTTGATCGGCGTGCGTTGGCTCTGATGACGTTAAGCGAAGTGGATGCCGCGCAAACTAATTATTCGGCCGCAGTAACATCAGCTTCAAAGGCCGTTGATCTGGCGCCCACGCTTGCGCTTAAAAATCGAGGCTACACGTTGTGGGGGAAATGGCTACTCAAACAAAAGAAAATTGCCGAAGGGGCCAAATTGTTGCGTCCCGTCATCGCCCAGTTAACGGATGATCCCGTTTCCGGCGAATTGCAGTTAGAATTGGCCGCCGGGTATTTTGAACTTAAACAATTTGAAAATGCGACTCAGGAGTACCAGTTTTATCTGGAAACATTCAAGCCGCCTGAGGGCCGGTTGGCCGCCTTCAAGGGGCGTGGACTCGCCCTGTGGGAACTTCAACGTTACGCTGAATCGGCCGTAATGTTTGAGAAAGCGGCTGGTTTGGAAACAGACCCGCTGAAGGGTGAGCCGCTCCTGATCAAAGCGGCCGATGCCTTGTTTGCCAACGCACAGTATAAACTGGCTGAGACCGCTTATGAGAACATTATTACGAAATACCCGTCCTCCCCAATGAGCCCTCAAGTTCTTTACCAACTGGCTGAGTGCCTCGCACGGCAAACACTCCGACGGGAGGCTGAAGGGCGTTTCCGTGAGCTTGTTCGGACGACTCCCTCGAATCCTTTGGCCGAGCGGGCTTTGATGCGGATTGCGGAGATGAAAGAGGAGCAAGGACCCGCTTTTGTGCGAGAGGCGTTGGCCGCCTATGTGGAATTAATGTCGGTATATCCGACAGGGGCGTTGTTTGCCGAGGCCCTTCATCGCCATGGTTTAGCCGCCTATCAAATGGGTGAGATCGATATTGCCCTCAATGATTTTTCACGGGTGGTTAAGGATTTTCCAGGAAGTCGGGTCGCACCGCAGGCTGATTTTATGCGGGGCTGGGCACTTTATATGCGGGGGCAGGAAGAAGAATCGCTTAAAGTGTGCAAGACTTTTGTGGAGCGTTATCCCGATAGCGAATGGACGCCCGGTGTAATATTCTGGATTGGTGAATATGCCTTTAATCATGGCCGCTATGCCGATGCGGAAGTCCAGTTTATCAAGCTAGCAGATAAATCCCCTCAAGATCCGCTGGCCGATCAATCGCTGATTTGGGCCGGTAGGGCGGCAATGATGCAAAAAGAATATCTTCGGGCGGTTGAGGTATTGGCTAGGATGACGCGGACGTATGCAACGAGCTCCCACATGGCTGAAGCAAGGTTCTTACAGGGAGATGCGTTAAGTGAGTTGGGTGAATTCTCGCGTGCGATTCTGGTGTTTGATGAGCTAATTGAGAAATTTCCGAATTCCCCTTTGGTTAGTGCCGCTTGGGGGCGCCGGGGTGATTGTCAGTTTACCTTAGGGGCGACGGATCCTAAACGCTATTCCGAAGCCATTACCTCTTATCGTTCCGTTTCCAAAAGTCAGGGAACCACGTTTGATCTCGATCTCCAGGCGGAATACAAGATTGGCCGCTGCTTAGATAAAATGGGTAAATTCCAGGAGGCCTTCGAGCAGTACTATACCCGGGTCGTTTGCCGGTATCTGGCGGATAATTCGAAGGATAGTGCGGCGATGGTCTGGTTTACTAAAGCAGCCTTTTCGGCGGCAGACATTTTGGAATTAGAAAAAGACTGGAAACGAGCCATTAAAGTGCTCGAACGGGTTGAGGGGGCGCAAATACCTTCTAGTGATGATGCCCGTAAACGAATTGAGCAGATTCGGTCTGAACATTGGGTTTGGTAAGGAGTCATTATGTTTGATCTTTTGAATCAGGGCGGATTGATTGCGTGGATTATATTTAGCGCAGGTGTATTCGCTTTCTTGCTTTTCATGGAACGTCTTTTGAACTTGCACAAGGCCCGCATCAAATCCGAAGATTTTATCGCAGGAATTTGCAATAATTTGGGACGCGGAAATATCAATGAAGCGCTGGCGATTTGTGATGACACGCCCGGCCCCGTCGCTGTTATTGTCCGTGCCGCAATCCTTAACCGGCAGGCTGATAAGGAAGCGCTTCGCACGGCCATGGAAAATGCCGGACGCACTGAAATCTCACGCATGGAGCGGCGGCTGACCAATTTCGTCACCATCGCCCAGGTGGCCCCCATTTTCGGACTGCTCGGAACTGTTGTGGGGATGATGAAGTCCCTTCAGGTGATGCGGGCGGCCGCTCCGTTGGTTCAGGCGGGCGATGTTATGGGAGGATTGATGCAGGCGCTGGTGACCACCGCAGTCGGTCTCGCCGTTGCGGCTCCCTGTTATGTTGCGTTTAATTTCCTTACCGGTAAGGTAGAGAAAATTGTTATCGATATGGAGCGTGCTGCGGCGGATATGATCGCCTACCTATCGGGCATGCCGATTGTCCATGATGATTCCGGCTCGGAGAAAGACGAATGATTAAAAGAGAGGAAACCAAGGCAATTGGCTGGACCGTGCATGGATTCCGTCACTACCATCCCCAGAACCGCTTGAATAAGGGACTGGTGGCAACGGCGCCCTGGATGAGTGTTACGTTATTGATTGCGCTGTATCTCTACCTCTTAGCCCCCAATGTTTTGCAGCCGGGGCTCGTTGTACAGCTGCCCGTTGCTCCTTTTCTGGATGGTCAGCATTATGGGCATAACGTGGCGGTCCTGTCGTTGCCCATGGCAGGGCGAACGGATCGTGATGAAATTTTCTTTTTTGATGATCAACGTTATTTGGGGCGAGAGCCCGCGGAAATGGACGCCTTGCGCAGCTCGCTGTCCACTGCCTGGCTGCAAAAACCGAATTTGCCGCTGGTCATAGAGGCGGATCGAATGGTGCGGCATGACACGATTGTTAAGTTGTTTGAGATGGCAGCCGAAGCAGGATTCCGGGAAGTCAATTTGGCAACAAGGCCATCACAGAGGTAGCGGGTGTGAAAAATCAATATGCTATCCCTTTATCCTGGCGTAATGTCGCTCTGGTCGTTGTCGGAGGAATCACGCTGTGGCTTGTTCCTTGGCTCGTCTGGCCTTCCAGTTCTTCTCTCGTACGAAAGACGGAACGGCGCCCCTTGCCTGTCTTTAGATACATCCGGGCGGCACAGGGGCTGGACGGCTCCACCTGGTCTCCGGTTCTCATGCCGCTGCCAACTCCTGATGGATTTAGCAAAAAAGCGGCGTTGAAAGAATTGCCCAATAAGAGTCTCGTTTCAGTGCTTAAACCAAAAATTTCTGAGCCGGTCTATATAAGGTTGGAACCGGAGTCTGCTCCCGTTTTGACGGTGCCGAGTGTTGCGTTTTTACGGCCTACAGAGTTTAATCCTGAAGCGCAGACGAAGCCTTTTATCTGGAATGAAGAACCGCATTCTTCACCCGTAATCCGGTTTGAGATTCAAGAGCCTTTACGGTATCGTCGTTACGAGATACCTGATATGGAAATTGTTTTTTCAAATATCATGGATCAAGCCGCGATCTTGATGAC
This sequence comes from Kiritimatiellia bacterium, assembly GCA_038330175.1. GTDB lineage: Bacteria > Verrucomicrobiota > Kiritimatiellia > CAIKKV01 > CAITUY01 > JAABPW01. The sequence goes on along the minus strand of JBBQNS010000105.1, from coordinate 1,637 downwards.
CGCTGACGTTGAACTTGATAAAAACGGGCAAGTGCAACATGTGCTGTTGGAGCAACCCGCAGGAATTCCGGTGGTGGATTCCATGATAGTTCGGTTGTTGCGGTCAGGCCGGGGTGAGCCCAATGCCTCAAATACGTGGGGACGGGTCAGGTTTTTTTATTGGAAGAATAGTTCAGTTCAGAAGGAGTGAGGTATGGAAATCAAAGTTGTGAAATGGGCTGCAGATAAGCCCTCGGCCATTGTGACCTCTTTTTTGAAACGTCCTGCGTTTGATCTGGTCGCCGAAGCCGCTGCCCGAACAACTCTTGAAAATATCCGTTTAAATGGGGATACGGCCGTGATCAAGGCTATCGCTGATTTTGACGGTGTGTCTTTGAACCCTAGCGGTTTACGCGTGACCCTAGCGGAATTGGCCGAAGCCCGCGAAAAAGTAGATGCCCAATTTCGGGCAGCAGCCCGCGAAACGTATAAACGCGTGACCACTTTTTCGCGCGCCGGAATGAAAAAAGATTGGAAAATATTCAGCCCTAAGGGGGGGGAGCTAGGTGAGCAGTTCGTTCCGCTGGACCGGGTAGGGGTCTATATTCCCGGAGGACAAGCTCCTTTGGTGTCAACGGTGTTTATGACGGTTGCCCTAGCGCGGGTGGCAGGCGTTCAGGAAATTGTGGCTTGCACCCCGTCGGACTCACACGGGAAAGTGAATCCTTATATCCTGTTTGCTCTAGAAATGGCCGGAGCCACAGAAATTTACCGGGTTGGGGGTATTCAAGCCATCGGGATGATGGCCTATGGTACTAAGACCGTTCCGCGCGTGCAGAAGATTGTGGGCCCAGGTGGGGCTTATGTAACTGCCGCCAAGAAACTAGTCTATGGTGAAGTCGCATTGGATCTCGTAGCCGGCCCAAGCGAAATAGCGATTCTTGCAGATGATACCGCACACCCTGCTTGTGTCGCCGCAGATCTGCTTTCTCAAGCTGAGCATGGGACCGGGTTGGAAAAGGCACTCATGGTAACCAATTCAAACCTTTTGGCGACAAAGGTGGTGGAACAACTGCTTACCCAAACGGAAACACTGTCCCGGAAATCCGCAATCCATAAGGTCCTCGAAAAGGGAACCTTGATCGTGGTTGTGAACACCCTCGACGAGGGAATGGATCTGTGCAATCAATTCGCTCCTGAACATTTCGAGATTTTAGTTAGGGAGCCGCGTAGTTGGCTGCGAAAAGTCAGAACTGCTGGGGCCGTCTTTTTGGGGATGTGGACACCTGAATCTGCGGGAGATTTTGTAGCCGGTCCAAGCCATGTGCTCCCTACGGGTGGAACAGCAACGATGTTCTCGGGCTTAACGGTCGATGATTTTCGAAGGCGTACAAGCTTTATGGCGTTTACCCGCGCTGATCTCCAAGAAACGCTTCCCGTTATTGAAGCCTTTGGGAGAGTGGAAGGTCTTGATGCCCATGCCCGCGCTGCTCGTATCAGATTTGAGGTGTCATGATGAGTTCTTTTATTCGACAATCGGTTCGGGAGTTGGCGGCCTATACCACGGACGCTGGAAATCAATTTCATTAGCTCCTACCTGTACTTTGGTAGTTCCATGGAGTTCGAGGGCAATGCGTTCAACCATTTCCTCCACGGCA
>JBBQNS010000104.1:0-13458 GCA_038330175.1 Kiritimatiellia bacterium | reverse complement strand
CCTTGCGGTTTGATTCTGCAGGATCTAATCCTGCCCGGTGGCCACAGGAGAACCCATCACATTCATGCGCAATTGTCACTCTGAGTACATCCTACCAAAACCTCCGCCCTTCATAATTCTACTATTAGCCTGTCCCTAATTATACTATTAGCCTGTCCTTAGGGAGTCTGTCCCCGGTCTTTCCTCTAAGGTATTATCATCCATAATATAAGGGATTCGCCGATGGTGAGAAGCGTGTTGCAAGGCGATAATAAAAAAATGGTGTTTTAAAGAAAGAAGATCATAGATCATGAACAACTATCACTCTTTCGTGGTGAACTATTATCCATTGCGTGTCGCGAACGAAGCGGCGACCCAGTCGTCTCTTAGATCGCAAGTGAGTGACGGGAGTGGGCGCGGGGTCGCGATCCTGGTGCTTTGCCTGACAGGGTTCGCCATGGGCGCTCAAGAACCCGTATCGCTTGGAATCGCTTCAAGTTTTGCCGTTTTGGCCGGCTCAGGAATCACCATCGCTGGCGCGGTCAATTCGACGGCCATCATGGGTGACATTGGTTCGTATCCAACTCCAACAATCAGCGGTCTCGGCAACGTGGTCTTGAATGGGGTGAATCACGCAGGTGATACCGTAACGCAAAATGCCAAGACCGATCTGACCGCCGCGTACAATGACGCCGCCAGTCGAGCTCCGGCTTTCACTGTTGGGACAGAACTCGGAGGGACAACCCTCACTCCCGGTCTCTACAATTCCGCAGCCGGTACATTCGGAATTACTGGAACCCTGACGCTTGATGCCCAGGGCGACGTGAATGCCGTCTTTATCTTCCAGGCCGCATCCACCCTCATTACAGCGGGAAGCAGTGTTGTCATGCTCACTGGTGGGGCTCAAGCCTGCCATGTCTTCTGGCAGGTCGGCTCCTCCGCCACGCTCGGAATAAACTCATCCTTCAAGGGTATCATCCTGGCTACTACGTCGGCAACGCTCACCACTGGCGCCACTGTGGAAGGACGGGTACTGGCCGAGAATGGCGCTGTGACCCTGGATGGCAATAACCTGGATATTCCAGTTTGCAATGGTTCGCCGCTGGACGATACGGATGGCGACGGGGTCAACAATCCGGACGAGTCCGTGTGCGGCACCAATCCGAACGATGCAGCCAGTTACTTACGCATCATGGATCTTCAACGGAGTGGTTCGAATGATGTTGATGTGACCGTCTATGTCGGCAGCAACCGGACCTGCCGTATTCTCGGTGCCGACAGCAGTTCGGGTGCATGGCCCCCCCTGACCACTTTCACCAATACGGCAGAAGGCACCATGGTCTGGACGGATCATCAGGTCGTCACTGCGGCCACACAACGCTTCTACCGGGTTATGGCATCCTACGGTTCGAGCAATTTCACGAACACCGTTCATGCTGACTTTGCCGTATTTGTGCCGGCGACACTACCTACCTGCGCATGGAGCCTCATAGGCGTACCCGTTGATCTCGCGCCGTCGGGAAATACCCTGAACGGCGAACTCGGACGGCAACTCGCGGTGGGGCTTACCGCTGCCATGGGATTGGGCGATTGCTTCGATAGAGTGTACATTCCTAATCCAGACGGCACTTGGAAGGAATGCCTCCTGGTGATCCTGCCCAACGGCAGTACAAACTGGTGGGATATGGCCGCGGATGCCCCGGCGACTGTAACGATCACTGCCGCGGCAGCTTTCTGGGTCAAACGCTGCTCACCGACGGCGCCTCCGGCCAGGACCGCTTGGACCGGAAGGTCGTATACCAACGCCCCGATGATCAACCTGACAAATGGATGGACCCTGTTCAGTTGGCCCCTGGCAACGCCAGGTACACACCATAATCTAGGCGCAGCCACACCGTCCGATCAACTTGGCTTCCTGGCGGCCGGCGCGACAGCGGGCAAGTCCGGAACGTATGGAGTGGCCGACGGGGATGAACTCTGGGCCTGGAGCGGCACCCGCTGGAGCCAGTTCTGGCTCGTTGGCATCGGGGACACGAACTACGATGGCAGGTGGTGGGACAGCGCCAGGAACCAGTTTGGCGACTTCTCTCTCGAAGCCGGAAAAGGCTACTTCTACAGACATCGGGGGACAAACGGGTTCGCCTGGACTCCCCATGAGGCACCAACACCATGAGCATCAATTCTCGTCGAACATTGGCTTTAATGGCAACCGGTCTCCTGCTCGGCGCAACGGTCATGGGCGGGACTGTTTCGACCAATATATCTGGCTTCATCAGCATTGCGTTCAATATTCAGGTTGGCGCTCCGATGCCGGAGTCGCTGACAGTGGTCGGGGCCACAAACCCGCCAGTCATGACCGCGGGGAGTTGCCCCACGGTCTCGTATGTCACGTTTTCGTTCCTCGCCTCTGACTGTGCCCCCAGTGAACTTCGACTCTGTCTAACCTGCCGGAACGGGAGGCAGTGGTTCCGGACTTTAACCGTGCCGACCGTGGGAGAGTGGAAGCAATACATCGTAGCCGTCGACTACTCACAAGGGTGGACAATCGGCCCATGGAAGACGGAAGCCCTATTTCAAAGCGATAGCACGAACATCGTCTCAGGGGAACTCACTGTCTCTCGGGGAGGAAATGCGTTGGCCCAGAGTTATGCGCTTGTCGACTTTTCCCTTGAAGGAATCGACTGGGGCACGGGTGACGCAGACGGGGATGGATCCTGCAATGCCGCCGAAATCGTGGCCGGGACTGACCCATTCAATCACTCTTCCGTTTTATCCCTAAGCAGATGGGCCGCCACGGGAGCCCGTCAGGGATTCGGTGTGGAATGGGATTCGGTGACAGACCGGTTTTACACACTCTGGCGCGGGACAAACCTGATGGAGCCTTGGGCTTCCTGCGAGATGCGCATTCCGGCAAATACGCCGCGGAATTTCTATTGGGATGACGGCGCCACAGGCCCCGGACCATATTTCTACAAAATCACGGTCGGGGATCCAGTCCAATGAGCAGGAGATCATGCGTGATTAAAAAGCAAAGAATGGCAAACGCGGGCTTCCCGTGGCGACTGGTCGCCCCCGTGGCGACGTTTGTTGTTTTGAACGTCCTTTCGCTGCGGGCAAGCCCGATCGTATACGAGGGATGGGGCCAGGTCGGCGACGTAAGCGGATGGATCAACACGATGCCCGATGGAGTTTCGTTGGGGAACAGCGCTAATTACCTCAGCATTTCCTTCCCCGCACAGATTGTCCCTTTGCCCGGTCAGGACGACATCATACGCACTGGACCCGGGGCAGCGGCGGGATTTTCTGGTAACTACACCATAGCTGGCATTCAGTCAGTTGAATTCCGTTTTTTGGCGTCAGACTATCAGCCTGAAAGTCTCTCCTTGTACTTCGCATCCTCCTCGCATGTCTGGTTCCTGTCATTAAACACGCCCGCGCCAGGCGTCTGGAGCAGCTATCTTGCCAGTCTCGCTTTCTCCGCTGGGTGGACGGGTGGGCCGGGCGCAGATCAGGCGGCCTTTGCCAGTGACCTCACGATGGTCGATTGGATCGGCATATCTATCGGGCGCAACTATGGCGGTTGTGATCTTCCTCCGGACCAGAGCTACGGGCTTGACGACTTCACCCTGCGGACTGAGACGCCCGAACCTGAAACATATATTCTGCTCCTGGCCGTGCTGGGCTCATTATCGGTGGTGTTTCGCCGCGAATTGAGCCAGTGGTGGACCACCTTGGCGGCATCCAACCGGTAATTCGACATCAGGCAGAAAGTGCCCTTGGGTAAATAAGGGACTAGGTAAATAAGGGACAGGCATTATGGTAAGTGGATCATTATGTGGAGTACCCGCCATTTCGCTCGCTTTTCCATCGTTTCCATTAAATTCACTTAACATAATTTCCGGTCATGTAGCATCTTGTCTGATGTTATAAAGTCAGGAATAGGCATCGGCTTTGAAGAGCCGCCGCTTGTCCGCGAGCCGCGAGATGCTCCGATAGACCTATAAAGACGGCACGTCGCAAACGACGGCACGTCTATGTAAAAACCGAAGCATGTCCCTCGGGAGTCCCATGCGCAGAAGATAACAGGGATCGCATTAAGGAAGAGAGGAGCATTTTTTGAACCAGGCAAGCATAGCATGGCGTAAAGCTCAGGACCTGATCACTCAAACCCACCCTTCCATCCTGCTCTCAACGGCGAGACGCCGTTGCCACTTTCCCCTGCGCGTGGGGACACGCGCAGCTACACTGCCCGCTGTAGCGCGGCGCATGTCCTCATGATCCAGCCACTGGGCGCCATCCTCCTGCGCGTGGGGACACGCGCAGCTACACTGCCCGCTGTAGCGGCGCATGTCCTCATGCGTCGGATCCCCGAGGCTTCAAAAGGGACCAAGGGGAATTTCATGGTATCGAAAGGCCCGTATGCGGGCGCCGGTGTCAACGTCGTCAATCACTTGCACAACAGGCAGAACATTGGGTGTTATGCGGATCGGCGAGTCTGACGGTGGTCCTTCCCCGGCGATTCACAACCACAGTGAAGTGCGGCCCGGAGTGTGGCTGTCGAGTGCGCCAGAAGCGATCAGGTGATCCAGTTCGGCGAGCAGCCGCATTTTGTCACGGCCTAAGCGGGCTTCCAGTGGAATGGGATTTGAGGTGTGGTTGGCGCGGAAAACGGTGTTCGTCAATTCCAGATGCTGAATGATCTGGCGCAATTCCTGGACCACCTGCAACTCGGACAACACTTTAAACCGGCCAGCCTTACCATCTTCAAAAAGTTCGGTTCCAGGGACCGGCACTACTCGCAAGGCTGAAAGCAATCGCGGCTGCATCTGGTTCAGCGCCATCGCCGTCTCAGCCGCATGGAAGCGGGTCCGCTCGACGCCACCTAAACCGAGGAGAATCATTACCGAAATCTTGAGCCCGCAGGCTTGCGCCAAACGACCGGCGCCGACCATAACCTCAACCGTCTCGCCTTTTTTCACACGGCGCAGGGTTTCGGCGTCACCACTTTCCAATCCCAGATAAAGCGTATGGAGTTTAAGGGTACGCAAAGTACGAAGCTCTTCCTCGGTTTTATCGATGATCCCGCTACCGGTAGCGTAGACGTTCACGCGGGCCAGCTGCGGGAAGCGGGCGGCAAGTTCGCGGAGAATCGCCTCCAGCTCACTATACGGGCGGCGCATCACATCGCCATCCGCCAGAAACACCCGGTTAACGAAGGGGGCCTCGCGCGCCTCCTCCGCAATCATCTCCCGGATCTCTACCAGGGTGCGGCGCTGATAACGCACCTGCTTGTACATGCCGCAGAAGGTGCAGCCATTATACGGGCAGCCCTGATCCACTTGAAGGATCAGACTGTCGGCTTCGGCAGGCGGTCTGAATTGAGGTTGGTTTCGCATAAAAAAAGGGAGTCCTGATTTCACTCAGGACTCCCTGCATCAGTTTCTCATGATCAGCTGACTCAGGCCTTGGGCGCAGCCGAAGCGATGGTTCCCGAACAGGGTTCCATGGCCGCCAGCTTGGTCAGCATATCGTACTTGGCCAGCACCTTCTTATCGACAAGGGCCATCAGTTCCTTGGCATGCTCAGGGTTCATCTGCTTCAACACGCGGAAGCGGTTCTCCTTCATGGCATGTTCGCTGAACGTCATAGTCGGCGGCTTGCTATCCAGCGAGAGCGGATTCTTGCCCTGCTCCGTCAACTCGGGGTTATGCCGATAGAGCGGGAAGTGCGCCGAATTCACGGCATCCTTCTGCCCTTGCATCCCGGAGGTCATATCAATGCCGTGCGCAATACAGTGCGAGTAGGCGATGATGATCGCAGGTCCGTCATACTGTTCGGCTTCCATGAACGCCTTGACGCACTGGCCGGGGTTGGCCCCCAATGCCACCTGGGCCACATAAATATTGCCGTAGGTCATTGAGATCATCCCAAGATCCTTCTTCATGGTGGGCTTGCCGCCCGCCGCGAATTTGGCTACCGCGCCCATCGGCGTGGACTTGGACGCCTGTCCACCGGTGTTGGAATACACTTCGGTGTCCAATACCAAGACCTTGATATTTTTGCCGGAGGCCAGAACGTGATCCAAGCCGCCGTAACCGATATCGTAGGCCCAACCGTCGCCACCCACGATCCAGACGGACTTCTTGACCAGGTAGTCGGCCAATGAGGCCAACTGTGCGCAGGTATCGCACGTGCAAGCAGCCAGCTGTGTTTTAAGCACGACTACGCGAGCACGCTGGTCTTCGATTCCAGCCTGGTTCGACTGATCGGCTGCCTTGATGGCCTCCAATAGGCCCTTATCAATCTTCGCATCGCCACAGTCACCTGCGATGACCCTATCCACCAATTCGAGCGCGAACCCGTTGAACTTATCAACGGTCAACCGCATGCCGAAACCGAACTCGGCGTTGTCTTCGAAAAGCGAGTTGGCCCAGGTCGGTCCGCAGCCATCCTCACGCTTGGTATACGGCGTGGTAGGAAGGTTGGCGCCATAGATCGAGGTGCAGCCCGTCGCGTTGGCGATGTATAACCGATCGCCCACCAACTGGGTCAGCAATTTGATGTAAGGGGTCTCGCCGCAACCTGCACAGGCACCGGAGAACTCGAACAAAGGCTTCACAAACTGACTGCCCTTGATGGTGTCCTTCTTATAAAGCTTGGTGTCGGTCTCAGGCAGCTCCAGGAAGAACTTGAAGTTGGCCACTTCGGCTTCACGCAAAGGAAGCTGGGGCGCCATCATGATCGCGCGCTTGCCGGTTTCCTGCTTCGTCACCTTATCCCGTTCACGGCCCGGGCAGTTCCATACGCAGGCGCCGCATCCGGTGCAATCTTCGGGAGCCACCTGCACAGTGAACTTCAGGCCGGCCAATTCCTTACCCTTGGCATCACAGGACTTAAAGGACTTGGGCGCTTTCTCCAGATCCTTGGGGTCATAGGCTTTAATGCGAATGGCCGCGTGCGGACACACTAGCGAGCACTGCCCACACTGGATGCAAAGGTCTGAATTCCATTCAGGAATCTCAACCGCGATGTTCCGCTTCTCATACTGGGTCGTCCCAGTCGGCCAAGTCCCATCGTCGGGCATCTGGCTGACAAGCAAGGAGTCGCCCTTCTGCTTAATCAAGGTGGCGGTAACCGTTTTGACAAACTCAGGCGCATCCGCAGGCACGGCCTCGGGCATCTTGAGCTTACCGGCAACCTTAGCGGGCACCTTGACCTCTTGAAGCGATGCCACGGCGGCATCCACGGCCTTGTAATTCGACTGTACGACTTCATCGCCCTTGCGCCCGTAGCTCTTCTTGATCGCTTTCTTCAGGCCCTCAATCGCTTCGGCCTGAGGCAAGACATTGGAGATCGCGAAGAAACAGGTTTGCATGAGGGTATTAATGCGCGCTCCCAGGCCCAGTTCAGCAGCCAGCTTGTTGGCGTCGATGACGAAAAATTTGATCTTCTTGTCAATCACCTGCTGAGCGAGTTCATCGGGAAGGTGATTCCAGACTTCGGTCGCGCTGTAGGGACTTGCGAGTAGGAACGTGGCGCCCTGCTTGGCGTTGGACAACATGTCGTATTTCTCAACAAACGAGAAGTTGTGACACGCAACAAAGTCCGCCTTGGTGCAGAGGTACGGACTTCGGATGGGACCCGGTCCGAAACGCAAATGCGAGACGGTGATCGAGCCGGCCTTCTTCGAATCGTACACGAAATAACCCTGCGCCGAGTATTCGGTGTCATCGCCAATGATCTTGATTGAATTCTTATTGGCACCAACGGTTCCATCGGAACCCAGCCCGTAGAACATCGCCTCGAACCGGCCCTTGTGCTCTAACTGGAAGGATTCATCAAAGGTAAGGCTGGTATGCGTCACATCGTCATTGATGCCGATGGTGAAGTGGTTCTTCTTGGCGCCGTTCAGGTTATCAAAGACCGCCTTAACCATGGCGGGCGTGAATTCCTTGGAGCCCAAGCCGTAGCGACCGCCGAGGACGAGCGGATAGAACTTGCTCTGCATGATCTTATCGCTTTGGGCTTCGCCGATGGCGGTGCGAACATCTTCATACATCGGTTCGCCGATGGAGCCGGGCTCCTTGGTGCGATCCAGCACCGCAATGGAGTGGGCAGTAACCGGCAAGGCCTTGATAAACGCTTTGATATCCCAGGGACGGAAAAGGCGAACCTTGAGTACGCCCACCTTCTCGCCTTTGGCAACCAGAGCTTCAACTGTCTCATGGACGGTTTCGGCGCCTGAGCCCATGATCACAATAATGCGCTCGGCGTCGGGTGCCCCGATGTAGTCAAACAACTTGTATTGGCGACCAGTCAGCTTGGCGAAGTCGTCCATAGCCTTCTGCACAATGCCCGGACACGCGTCATAATACTTGTTAACCGTCTCACGACCCTGGAAATAAACATCGGGGTTCTGCGCCGTTCCGCGGATTTTCGGTCGATCGGGCGTCAGAGCGCGTTCACGATGCGCGAAGACCATCTTATCGGTCACCATCGCATGCATGATGTCTTCGGTGAGAGTCTCGATCTTCTGTACTTCGTGCGAGGTGCGGAAGCCGTCAAAGAAATGAACAAACGGGATACGAGAATGGAGCGTCGCAGCTTGGGCAATCAGCGCGAAGTCCTGGGCTTCCTGAACGCTGCAGGAAGCCAACATGGCAAACCCGGTCTGCCGGACGGCCATCACATCAGAATGATCGCCAAAAATGGACAATCCCTGACAGGCCAAGGAACGGGCGGTGACGTGGAACACGGTGCTGGTGAGCTCACCGGCAATCTTGTACATGTTCGGGATCATCAGAAGCAAGCCCTGGGAGGCGGTAAAAGTGGTGGTCAAGGCACCGGTGGTCAAGGCGCCATGCACGGCACCGCTTGCGCCACCTTCAGACTGTAATTCCGCGATCTGAGGAATGGTGCCCCAGATATTCTTCCGCCCGGCAGCACTATATTCATCCGCCCACTCACCCATTGCAGAAGAAGGGGTAATCGGGTAAATCGCAGCAACTTCATTGGTCGCATGGGCGACATTCGCAACCCCTTGGTTACCGTCAACCATGATCATGTTTTTCTTAGATTCAGCCATGACGCACATTTTCCTTTCGAGAATTATGGAGGGACGATTCATTCACCCCATCCGTTCGTCTATTCGTTAACAAAAAAACGAATAGAGAATACGATGGGTGTCCATTCGATTCAAGACTTTTCACGTTTCCGTCTACAACTTGTCAAATTGAGGGCCAAGGAGCAGATCAAGAAAGTCTCCGAGGGCTCAAATACGGGATCGCAACGAAGTGATGGAATAGGCTGTTTTATTCAAACAGATCCACGACATCGGCCCACTGTGCGCGAGGATCGGCGCTAATGCGTTCGATCCTTTTTTCAAATTCGCTCCACATCGGCTCGGTGATCATCTCGTAGGAATGTCCCCAGAAATAGAACACGCCCTCCGCCCGCGCCTTCTCGTAACGTGCCCAGAAATCCTCTGCGCGAAAATGGCAACAGGGATGGAAGGCCATGGCATTTTCCGGCGGGAAAGGAAGCTCTACATTGTGCACGGTTCGCGCGTAAACATGACCCGCTTCACGAATCACCTCCATCACGGCCTCATTGTAGGTGCCAAACGGGTAGGCAAACCCCCGTACCGGCTCGCCAAAAAACTGCTGTAAGCGCTCACGTCCCTCAACAATATCTTTCCGAGCCTCGGCGATCGGCAATTTTTCAAGAAACGGATGGGTCAAGCTGTGATTGGCAATTTTGAAGCCTTTATAGAGCTCTTTCATCTCATCCCACCCCAGCCGACTGACATCGGTTCCCTCATAGACCCATGTTAACTTACGCTTCGCCTCATGTAGCCCGGCATTCAGGTTAAACGTCGCCTTGGCCTTGTGTTTAAGAAGAATAGCGATCACGCGCACATCGGCTGTCAGCCTGATACTCCACACGATGCTTCCAGGGGAGAAACGAATAGTCGCCTGGATGAAAGGCATAACGCACTCCATTGACCGTTATGGTGCCAGATCCCTCCCGGCACCAAAGCGACATCCGGCTTTCGACCAGCCGATTGCACACCATCTGCTGGCTGGTGAATGCCGCATAGTTGGCATGCACAATCACGGCCTGTGAAAATGAATTTAAATCAAAATTATCACTCTCTGTATTCATACCGGTATTGCCTTGATAAAACTAATTATACGTAATTATTAGTCAAATTTGACTGAATAATACAAAATATTCCCAATCCTGCCATGGCAATTAATGACCGTTTGAAATAACGTGTGCCCATGGTTTGAAGTAACAAGCTGGGGTGTACACCCCGAAGTCAGGGAGGTAAGTATGGCCGCAACGATGACATCCAAAGAACGCGTGTTGAGAACGTTTGCCAACCGTGAGGCCGACCGGATCCCCATTGATTACTTTGCCAACCTCGACATCGACCGGCGAATGAAAGCCCATTTTGGATTGACCCCACCCGATGATGAAGGCCTGCGACAGACGCTCGGTGTAGACTTCCGCGGAATCGGATCCGGCTATATCGGCAAACGCCTTCACTCAGAAAAACCCGGCCTCAATGTCTCTCCCGAATGGGGCGTACGAACACGCTGGATTGAACACGGGAATGGCGGATATTGGGACTTTTGCGACTTCCCGCTGCAAAATGCATCAGATGACACGATCAAAAACTGGCCCATGCCCTCCCCTGATGATTACGACTACAGTTATATTAAAGCCGCCTGCAACCAATACAGGAACTATGCGGTGTACATTGGAGGCCCGGGCTTGCCGGATGTAATTAATTCAACTGGATTCCTTTTCGGCATGGAAGAGACGCTGGTGCGGCTAGCGACAGATGATGAAGCGCTGGAAGTATTTCTGGAACGTCGCATCGAACTACAATTGGAGAACATTAAACGCACTCTGGAGGCCACCAAAGGCGGCATCGATTTCATGTGGATGGGCGAAGATCTCGGTACCCAGATCGCCCCCATCATCAGTCTTGAGATGTTCCGCCGGGCGATCCGTCCGCGACAGCAGAAATTTATCGATCTCGCAAAAGCCTATAACCTGCCCGTCATGATTCACACCTGCGGCAGCAGTAGCTGGGCTTACGAAGATTTTATTGAGATGGGAATCAACGCAGTGGATACCCTTCAACCCGAGGCCACCAAAATGTCGCCCGAGTATCTGAAAGCCACCTTCGGGGGCCGACTGGCCTTCCATGGCTGTATCAGCACGGCCGGCGTGTTGTCTTTCGGGAACGTGGACCAAGTGGTCGAAGAATGCAAGAAGACGCTAAAGATCATGATGCCGGGGGGCGGATACTGTTTCGCGCCCACGCATTCGATTCAGGACAATACACCGACAGAGAATGCCGTGGCGATGTTTGATGCCGCCCAGCGCTTCGGGCAATATTGAGTTTGCCATTCCCTGAATCCAATCACACAATAATGGCATGAGTTGGATTACAGATAGTGAAGATGGCGTCATTATCCAGGTGCGTGCCACTCCGCGCGCCTCCAAAAACCAGGTCCAGGGGCTGCATGGCGAGGCCGTGAAAATCCGGCTCCAAGCCCCACCTGTGGACGGGAAGGCTAATGACGCCCTAATTGAATTTCTTGCCGAAAAGCTGGGTATTCCCCAGCGACAGGTCGTGCTGCTTTCAGGCCAAACCAGCCGCCAGAAACGCATATCGCTCCAAGGGGTTACCACCGTTCAGGTGGCGGAAGCGCTTGGGATTAGTATTGCGCGACAGGGCACTCTTTCTCTATTAGAGCCTGATGACAACCGAAAATAAGATAACCGCGCTGGTCATGATGTCCGGTGGCCTTGACAGTATGCTGGCTGTATCCGTTTTGAAAGCCCAGGGAATTCAGGTCACCGGCCTGAGCTTTGAAACCCCCTTCTTTAGCGCCGACAAAGCCCGTGCTGCCGCCGCCCTGCTCGGCGTTCCCTTGATGGTGGAAGAATTCGCCCATGACCTGATCGCCATCATCGAACATCCCAAACACGGCTTTGGGGCCCATATCAACCCCTGCATTGACTGCCATGCCGCCATGATTCGACGTGCCGGCAAAATACTCGAGCGGGACGGCTTCAGCTTCATCGCCACCGGCGAGGTTCTTAATCAACGCCCGATGTCGCAAACCAAGCGCACTCTCAACATTGTCTCTCAGGAATCCGGTTATGGAGACCGTCTTTTACGTCCCTTGAGCGCCAAACTGCTTCCTGAAACGGAAGCCGAACGGCTGGGTTGGGTGGATCGTAATCGGCTTCTGGATTTGAATGGCCGAAGCCGGAAACCGCAACAGAAACTTGCGGAACAGTATGGCATTACGGAATATCCGCCATCGGCCGGTGGCTGCAAGTTGACCGAACCCCATTTCGCCGGGCGGGTTTGGGATCTTCGCCGCAATGGACAAATCAAAAATCTATTGGCCATTGAATTACTCAAAATCGGCCGTCATTTCAGACTCTCCTCCCACGTCAAAGTGATCGTCGGCCGAGAAGCACCTGAAAATGAGTGCCTCGAAGCGATGGCGCTCCCTGACGACATTTTATTGAATGTCGAAGTGATCCCTGGCCCAACGGTACTCGTTACGGGTAAGGCTACTGAGGCTCAGCTTCTTGAAGCAGCGCAACTTTGCGCGCGCTTCAGCGATGCCCGCGCCAATCCCGAAGTAACGGTTAATATCAGAATAGCGGCCGGACCACGCCAGATCAAGGTTGCCCCAGCCACCGACTTAGACATTGAGCGCCTAATGATTTAAAGGCGTTTAGTTCCTTACGACTTGAATCAATCGAATTATGGTCATGATTTGGACAAGAAAAGAGTTTGAACAGGAGCTCGCGAAGACCGCAAAGGAGGGAATGTTTACGCCTTCCGCCTATGTCCGGAAATACCGGACTCCGGGCGGACATGTCGGCGAAAATGCCAGGTGTTTGAATTCCAAAAATAAGGCGGTTGCGGCGTACTCGCCGCAGCCGCCTTTGCGTGCTTTGTGTGCTTCTGTTAAAAATCTTCCTTTTGGTTCCGGCTAAGCTGGGTTAGGAGGAACAGAACTGGCGAGGGCAACGCTGCCAGTGACTCTCTTCGGCCATTTTAAGAGTGTCCCCGAGAATGGCGTTAAAATGATAAAAGCCATGAAGCGGATCATCGTCCCGGCTGACATCATCCAGCAGGCGAGGCGTCAAATAGGGCTGCCATTTCCGGGTCGTCACCAATCCCAAGGCGGCGGCATTGATCTGATCCATATGCGTCAGCATCTTGACTGCCTCAGGTCGTTTGAAGGCACTGCGCAAATAAAGGAGTGACTGCACAGACATGCCTTTGGGCATTACTTTAGAGCCTGTCCCAATAGCCAAAAACCCAACTAGGCATGAGCGAAGTGATTGAAAAAAAAGGGCAAAGATCGTTAAAAACGATACTTTGCCCAGAATCAGTGTGCTATAACTCCTAGAACATTACCGCTGGGAGGCACA
>JBBQNS010000103.1:0-13686 GCA_038330175.1 Kiritimatiellia bacterium | reverse complement strand
ATCCAGCTGCTGATTCAAAAAGCCTGCGGCTACAGAAACCGGGAGCGACTTAAGACTGACATCCTGTTTCATTTTGGCGGCCTAAACCTCAACCCCGTTCTTGATCAATGAAAAATCCCCCCACAAACCCAGAAGCGCCATCTAATGACTCATGCGGATACCCAACCGCCTTATATTAAAGCGAACCGTGCCGTTGTACTCGCACCAGAGCCATTCAATCAATATTTTGTTTCCTCGCCATCATTGCAATCTCTAAAAAATGGCGGAGAAATCCCCTGCCATTCTCATTATGGCTTTTTGGAGCGGAATCGGTAACGATTCCGGGCGTTTCCGGAACTCCAATGCAAATCAGTCGAAACGGCTTTTTGGAGCGGAATCGGTAACGATTCCGGGTGTTTCCGGAACGTTCACACGTTCCGCTCCAATGCAAATCGGGTGAAGCAAGCCATAATGAAAATGGCCGAGAAATCCCTAAACCTGCTTGCACTGTTTCATTGGGACCATTATAAAGAACCGCTATAAGGAATCCATTTGCCGGTGAACAAAACGTTGATATTTACTGCAACCTATAATGAAAGCGACAACATCACTTCTTTATGCACGCGCATCCTCGAATTGGACGTTGGTTACGACATGCTGGTGTTGGACGACAACTCTCCTGACGGAACCGGGAAGATCCTGGAAGAACTGGCCGCCAAAAATTCACGGCTTACAGTGATCCACCGACCCGGAAAAATGGGGCTAGGCAGTGCACATGAAACGGCCATGGAATATGCCGAGACGCGGCATTATGAAACCCTGTTAACCCTAGATGCGGACTACTCGCACAATCCCGACGATATTCCCCGGTTAGTGGCCGCCCTCGATGGCGCAGATTTTGTGACAGGATCCCGTTACATGAAAGGTGGCTCTTGTAACTATTCCGGATATCGGCGCGTGATCAGTATTCTGGCAAACTGGGGAGCCCGACGACTACTGGGAATCCAACTACACGAGATGACCACCTCCTTCCGAGCCTTTCGGGTGGATTTTCTGCGCCAGGTGGATATCGGCGCCATCAAGTCCAATGGCTACAGTTTCTTTATGGAAATCGTATTCCGGCTCTCTCGAGTGGGAGCCCGCATGAAGGAAGTTCCCATTTGTTTTGCCGATCGCAGGGCCGGAGTCTCAAAAATACCGTCTCTTGAGATCTTTAATGGCCTTCGCCATCTCGGCTATCTCGCCTGGCTGCGTCTCATTTGGAAACGCCAATAACGATATCACTCAATGTTTGCCCTGTTGTGCAACCGATGAGCAGGTTCTTGTACAAGGTCTTGGGGCAGCCTCGAAAGTCACCTCCGGCGGAGACCGCCGGCTCCAATGATTAAAGCCGGGGGCTGTCCTTTGTGAAATGATTTCCTTTCGCGTCTTTCGCGTGTTTCGTAGTTTAACTCCCTTTTTTAGGTGACTCCTGACTTCTGAATTCTCTCTTTCAAAACCCTATGTTTTGAGGATGGTGTCGATCTGGGCTAGTTCCTCGGCGGATAGTTTTGGAAAGGAGAGGGCTCGAACATTCTCTTCGATTTGTGAAACGCGGCTGGCGCCAATAAGAGCAGATGTCACCTTATTATCCCGCAGTACCCATTGTAGCGCCATTTGTGCCAGGGATTGACCGCGGGTCCCGGCGATGGCGTCGAGGCGGCGGATCTGATCGAGGCGTTGCGGCGTAAGTTGGTCGCTTTTCAGGGTCCCAGTTGGTTTGGCCACACGCGAGTCAGCCGGAATGCCGTGGAGATAGCGGTTGGTCAGCAGGCCTTTGGCGAGCGGACAGAAGGCGATGCAACCGATGCCTTCTTCACCAAGCGTGTCGAGCAGGCCGCCTTCAGGTTCACGGCTTAACATCGAATAGCAGGGCTGATGGATAAGACAGGGGGTTCCCATTTCGCGCAGCAGGACCGACGCCGCAAGGGTTTGTTCGGGTGAATAACTGGAAATGCCAAGGTAAAGGGCTTTACCTTGCCGGACGACATGGCTGAGTGCGGCCATGGTTTCTTCGAGGGGGGTCTCAGGATCGGGCCGGTGGGAATAGAAGATATCCACATAGTCAAGTTTCATGCGGCGCAAACTCTGCTCGAGACTGGCAATCAGGTATTTGCGAGAGCCCCACTCGCCATAGGGACCGGGCCACATATAGTAGCCTGCCTTGGTGGAGATAATGAGTTCGTCGCGATGGGCAGCAAAGTCCTGATGCAAAAGGCGGCCAAACGTTTCTTCGGCCGAACCGGGTGGCGGCCCGTAGTTGTTGGCGAGATCGAAGTGGGTAATACCGAGGTCGAAGGCACGGCGGAGAAGGGCTTGGTCATTTTCTGGGCTGTCAATGCCGCCGAAGTTAACCCACATGCCGAGGGAGATGGCAGGGAGTTTGAGGCCGCTGCGCCCGCAACGGTTGTAGGTCATGGTTTCATAACGATTGCCGGCGGCGATGTAGGTCATAGTGTTACTCCTTTAGTGTGTACCAATGTCTCCACAAATTCCCTAATCTCATCCCTCACCCGCCGGTAGTGGAACAGCGCATCCTCTTCGGTCCGGGCATTCTTTGCCAGAGCGGGCGGATCGTCAAATCCTACATGAATGACCTTTGCCAATCCAGAAAATAGGGGGCAATGTTCGTGTGCATGACCGCACACGGTGACAACCAAATCAAAAGCCAAGTCTTTGAGTTCGTTTACATTCTTGGAGCGATGCCCGGAAATATCGACCCCGGCTTCTGCCATCACCTTAACGGCACGCGGATTCAGTCCGTGGGTTTCAATGCCCGCTGAATAGGCCTCAATCATATCCCCCTTGAGATGCCGTGCCCAGCCTTCGGCCATCTGGCTCCGACATGAATTACCGGTGCAAAGAAAAAGAATTTTAGTCTTCATGAAGACGCTCTATAGCAAAATACTTTCTCTTAAAATATAGCGACACATTTACCAGCCCGATCAAAGCAGGCACTTCCACCAAGGGGCCAATCACCGCCGCAAAGGCCGCACCATGATTGATCCCGAACACCCCCACCGCCACCGCGATCGCCAGTTCAAAATTATTACTCGCCGCCGTGAAAGAGAGTGTGGCTGTCTTAGCATAATTCGCCCCCGCCTTTACGCTCATCCAGAAACTAACCAGAAACATCACCACAAAGTATATACCCAGTGGGATGGCAATCAGCAGCACGTCGCCGGGCTTGGCAATAATCTTTTGCCCCTGCATGGAAAACATGACCACAATGGTAAAAAGCAAAGCTATCAAGGTGATAGGCGAGATTTTCGGGATGAACTTCGTTTGATACCACTCTTTGCCACGCATCTTAACTAAGATGAACCGGGTCAACATTCCCGCCAGAAACGGAATGCCGAGATAGATGAATACGCTGGTGGCAATCTGTTGGATCGTGACATTGACAACGGCGCCGGATAATCCGAGTAGCGGCGGCAATTTCGTGACAAACAGCCAGGCATAGACACTGTAAAAGAAAACCTGGAAGATCGAATTGAACGCCACCAGCCCGGCGCAATATTCCGAATCGCCTTTGGCAAGATCGTTCCACACGATCACCATGGCAATACACCGCGCTAATCCAATCATAATCAAGCCAATCATGAATTCAGGCTGGCCTCGCAGAAAAACAATGGCCAGAACGGTCATCAGAATGGGCCCCACCACCCAGTTCTGGACCAAACTTAATCCCAGAATCTTCCAATCACGAAAGGCATCGCCCAGTTCCTCGTACTTCACTTTGGCTAAAGGCGGATACATCATCAGAATCAGGCCGATCGCAATAGGGATGCTGGTCTGCGTTCCTTCGGGCCGCAAAGAACCAATCCAGTTACCGAAGGCGGGAACCGCATAGCCTAGGAAGACGCCCGTCCCCATCGCCAGGAAGATCCATAACGTTAAGTACCGATCCAGAAACGACAACTTCCTGATAATGCCTTCACTCATATTCAAAACGTCACTTTCGTTGCCGCTGGCAAAGGCTTACGGGATCGCAGGTTAAAACCCGCTGAAGCGCGGTGGCATCCCGTCGAATGGATTCGTCATCCTTCAATGTGTCACGGATCCACTTCAACACGGGCTGGACGAATCGGCCTGATTCTCCCTGCGGTAAACGATAATACATCCATCGCCCGTCCTTCCGTGAATCCACCAGACCGGCATCACTCAAGATGGATAAATGTTTAGAAACCGTTGATGGCGCAAGCGTGAGTACTTCCACGATTTGGCATACACACAATTCGCCCGGTTGCAACATCATCAAAATGCGAACCCTCTGAGGGTCGGCAAGGGCCTTGGTTACACGTAAAGTTGACTTCAGTAATTCGTTTTTCATAATATTTCGTTATGTGGCGAAATATAATAATACAGCAGCATAATGTCAATATCCGAATGTCTGCTGATCATGTGCGCCCGGTCACCCCCCTCGTGCCCGCTCCCGATATAAGCGTGGGCTGACGCCAAAGTGTTTTTTGAACTGTACTGAAAAATAGAGCGAGTCGTCATACCCCAGAGCTGCCGCCACCTGCTTAAAGGGCTCCGCCGTGTTCACAACCAAATTTTCAGCAACCGCCATTTTCTGTTGGATGAAAAAACTGACCGGTGCACACCCATGGTGCTCTTGAAAGAGACGCGTACACTGGCGTACTGACAAGGACGCAGATTCGGATATTTCCTGGAGCCGAAGCGTCTGATGCACGTTGGCGCGCATGAACTCCATGGCGTGTCGAAGCGCCGCCGGGTAATCCTTAGAAAGCCCCTCCGCACAGGCCAGCAAAACCTCCCAAACGGACAGGGTCAACTCATGACTAAAACCAAGTTTCTTCACACTTAGACAACGATGGATTCGCCTGAATAGCTCAATCACAACCGGCGCATGGCGCGGCGTTACTACATTCACCCCTGTCAATCCAAGGGACGCCACAAAAGAATCCAAAGCCGCCCCCTCAAGAATCAAAGTTCGTTTATTGAGGAACCCGCAAGGGCCGGTTCTGAATTTTTGTGTACGGCCCTTATGCGCCAGGAAAATCTGCCCCACGTCAACCTGTCCATGATGGCCATCCTGCTCATAAATCGCCCCCCCGCTGTCACGAGGTTGATGGACATATTCTGACGATTATGACGGGCGAAGCGGCCATCCCGGCCCCATTCCGTCAGAATCGTCGCCGTTATCTTTACAGGAGGATCAAAAGAGCCTGCGGCACCAGCATATACTAGTACTCGTTCTTTAAGTTTCCGCGTGGGTCGAGTAATCAGCGTCATGCCCATATTTTACATATATATGGCCAGTTAGCAAATATCTATCCGCTTAGATATCTGATATTTTCAAAGGCATTGATTTAAATAAAAAGGCAAATAATGAGCAGTAATACCACGTCGAGGAGCACCACACCGTGTGCCTCGTTTCTAGGATCTGACTTCCTCTTATCAACCCCCCTGGCCGCAACGCTCTTTCACGAGTACGCCGCTGAACTCCCGATCATCGATTATCATACCCATTTGGACGCCGGTGACATAGCGCAAGACCGGCGATTTACCTCCATCACCCAAGCTTGGCTTGCGCATGATCATTACAAATGGCGGCTCATGCGGCAAAATAGCACGAATGAAGAATTGTGTACCGGGAAGGCCGATGAGCGCAAAAAGTTCAAAGCCTTTGCCGCCGCTATTTCCTATGCCCCGGGCAATCCCCTGTACACCTGGGCCCATCTCGAGCTCAAACGCTATTTTGGATTAAACACGCTGCTATCCGAGAAAACCGCCGACGCTATTTTTGACCGAACGGGCGAGCTACTGCAAACCCCTGATTTTTCGGCCCGCCAATTACTTTCCCGCATGCGCGTCGCCATGCTGTGCACAACGGATGATCCTTGCGATGATCTGAAATATCATCGAAGCGTCGCAGACCAAGGTTTGTCAACAAAAGTGCTCCCCGCTTTTCGTCCGGACAAACTCTGCCGTGGGAACGATGCAAAAGCCTTTACGGCCTACCTTGATCGCCTAGCTGACTCAAGCGGTATAGCCATTAATCGATTTGATGATATCATCGCCGCCCTTGGGCGACGGCATGCTGTATTTGCGGCACACGGCTGTGTTAGCTCAGATCACAGCCTGGAACCGGCCCGTTATGCAGAGGCTACACCAGCCCAGCTACAAAGCGCCTTTGAGAAGATCCGTTGCGATCAGGAAGTAACGGACCTTGATTGGGCCAAAGTACACACCGCCATTTTGCTAGCCATTGCCCAACTCAACGCGGCTGCCGGATGGGTCATGCAGTTGCACGTGGGAGCAACCCGCAACCTTAGCACCCGCCTACGGTCAACAATAGGGCCCGACGCCGGAGCCGATGCCATTGGCGAGGCACCAATAGTTGCTCCTTTGGCACATCTTATTGATGCCATGCAACAGCGCCAGGCCATGCCGCGCCTGATCGTCTATAATCTCAATCCATCGCAGAACGCTGCCGTGGCCACCATGCTGGGCTGTTTTGCCAGTGGCCCGATCCCCGGTATGGTGCAATACGGCCCCGCCTGGTGGTTTAACGACCACACCGGCGGTATTCGCCGTCAGCTGCAGGACCTAGGTGCATTGGGCGCCTTAGGCCGGTTTGTGGGCATGGTTACTGACTCGCGGTCGCTGTTTTCGTACCCGAGGCATGAATATTTTCGTCGGATCCTCTGCGACGAGCTAGGGCTGTTGGTCCAAAGCGGTGAGCTTCCCTCTGACATGGAGATGCTCTCTGGCCTAGTCAGAGATATCTGCTACAACAATGCGGCAGCATTTTTTAGTGGGTCCGCCAAAGAACAGTGAGCTGCGCTTCACTCTGTAGGAAGCGACCTTGTGTCGCGATTGCGGGTACCGGGTGAACATCGCGCGCCATTCGACAGGCTCATGGCAGGCAAGCGCTGCTCCTACATGTCACACCGCAGCTCTAGCCGCCGTGAAAGAGAGTGACATTACCCTATCCTCGCACTTGCGTTACGGGTTTTGTTTTGGCAACCTCACCCGAAGAAATTTTCAAAAGAGTTATATATGCTTACAGCCTTGGTCATCGTTTTTGTACTCGCCTACGCCTGCATTGCTTTTGAGCATCCACTCAAGGTTAACAAAACGGCCTCCGCCCTGATCGGGGCCGGCCTCCTCTGGACAATCTATGCCGTACTGAGCGGTGATCATCATCTGGTAACGGAAAATCTAAATGAATCCGTGTCCGCCACCGCCCAGATCGTCTTTTTCCTGATGGGCGCCATGACGATTGTCGAGGTGATCGATGCCCACAACGGGTTCCATGTCATCACGTCGAGAATCAAAACGACCAAGCTAACATCCCTGCTTTGGCTGGTGGGGTTTGCCAGTTTTTTCCTGAGCTCGATTCTTGACAATCTGACGACCACCATCGTCATGATCTCCCTCATGAAACGACTGCTCGGCCAGCATGATGACCGCCTCTTTTTCGCCGGCATCATTGTCATCGCCGCCAATGCCGGCGGGGCCTGGACCCCCATCGGCGACGTCACCACCACCATGCTCTGGATCGGCGGTCAGATCACCTCGCTCAACATCATGAAAGGGGTCTTTTTGCCTTCTCTAGCCTGCCTGATTGTTCCCCTGACGCTATTATCCTTTTCGCAACGCGGCAAACTGGTCGTCTCCCCTAAAATCAGTGCCGCTAGCAAACATATGAGTACGACCCCCTTTGAGCAAACCCTGATTTTCTGCCTGGGCATCGGCACACTGATTGCCGTGCCTCTTTTCAAGGCGGTGACCCACCTCCCCCCATTCATGGGCATCCTCTTCGGGCTGGGCATCCTCTGGCTGGTGGGAGAACTGCTCCACCGGAATAAGACCGACGACTCCAAACTTCACCTCACCCTGACGTCCGCGCTTAAACGGATCGACATGAGTTGCATCGTTTTCTTTGTGGGTATTCTTCTGGCTGTTGCCACACTGGAGCATACCCATATTCTTGCCTCCCTTGCCAAATGGCTCGACCAGACGGTCGGCCGTCAGGACATCATCGTCATCCTGATTGGACTTGCCAGTGCGATAGTCGACAACGTTCCCCTAGTCGCCGCTTCAATGGGTATGTACGATCTGGCAACCTATCCGACAGACAGTTTCCTCTGGCAATTCATGTCCTTCTGCGCAGGCACAGGTGGTTCCATCCTCATTATTGGCTCAGCTGCCGGCGTAGCGGCCATGGGCTTGGAAAAGATTCACTTCTTCTGGTATGCCAAGAAAATCGGGGGACTGGCGACACTTGGCTATTTCTCAGGTATTGTCGTTTATCTGTTTCAGAATTGGCTTCTCCATTAATCCACGTCGGGCTTGTGCGCCAGGGCCATGAACTGGTCCGGATCCTTGCCGGTATCCTTGGTCATGAGACTGACAACAAAAAGCACGATGAAGGACGCACTGACGCCGAAGAGGCCAGGTCCGCCCGCCACGGATAACCCGAGGAACTTGTATTTGACGCCCTTGACAAACAACAACACAATAAAGAGCGTCGATACCGCCAGCCCTGTCAGGATGCTGGAGATCACGGCCTGCCGGGTCGTCCGCTTCCACCACAGAGTAGCCAGCATGGCCGGGAATATGGCGCTGGCAGCAATACCAAAGGCCAGCATTACCAGCCAAGCAATATTCTCGTTCTTCAACAGAACAGCCAAACCAACCGCAACAGCCGACATCACCAGGGTAGTGATCTTCGCAATCCCAAGTTCCTGTTTCTCTGTGGCATTCCGGTTAATGTAAACCTTGTAAAGGTCATGGCTGATCGATGATGCCACGGTGATCATCAGTCCCGCAGATGTGGACAAAATGGCCGCAACCGCACCTGCCGCGCCAATAGCCATCAGCCAGGGGCCACCGACCATATTGCTGATATCAAGAACAGCCATATTCTTGGCCAGACCGACTCCGCTGGCTCCCTGGGAGATCCAGTTCACCAACTTGGGATAGATGGCGGGAAAAAGCAGGAAGCCTAGAATAATAGCGCAAAGATAGAAAATACCCAATGCCACAATGCAGAGGGTCACACTCTTCTTGGCCGCCCGCGCACTGGGAACAGTAAAGAACATGATCAGGATGTGCGGTAGACCCGCCGTACCAAACACTAGCGCAATGACCGTGCTGATCATGGCCAACGTGCTGTCGGTCTTAACACCAATGGACATGGCACTATCCGCTGTGGGCATGATCTGCCGGACGGCCGTGATGGCTTGCTCGGCCGACAGGCCGGCAATCGCCTGAACCGCCTCGGGGTTCTTACCGGCCAGAATGGGCGGAACCGTCTCATAAGCGGTTTTCAAAATGCCCGAGAACGAGCCGTCACCCACAATGAAATAGGCCATCACCGTCAACACCACCATAGCAATCCAGAGGAACACCGCTTGGATGACCTGATTGTACAGAGTGGACTTCATGCCACCAAAGATGATGTAGATACTCATCAGCACACCGAGGCCGACAGTCACCCCGACAAAGTTCCAGCCCAGCAGCATTTCGAAAAGCAGGCCAGCACCCAGCATCTGAGGAACCAGGTAGAAAGTGGAGATCACAATGGTACAAACCATTACCGCCAGCTTGACGCGGTCGTCCGGAAAACGCCGGTGCAAGGCACCCGCCACCGTATAGGATCCGACATTTCGTAGCGGGCCGGCAATCAGCAGGAGCACGGCCATATAGCCGCCAAAGAAGCCGATTGACAACCAGATCGAATCAATTCCGAACACACCAATATCACCTGCACAGCCCAGGAAACTTGCGGCGGAAAGATAACTACCCACCATGGCGATGCCAACCTGAACCCAAGGGACCCCCTTCCCCGCCACGTAGAAATCACTGGCGGACTTGGTGGACCGACTACTCCACCAGGTGATGACGATACTTGTTACCACAAAAAAAAGGATGAAGCCGATAACGATACCCTTATCTAGGGTACTTCCCTTGGCAGCATCCGGAGCCACCGCGGCGAAAACAGGAGAGAATAGGAAAGCAGGAAGAGTACTAATCATGGGGATCACCGCGCCTTCTTGAACCAGATTACAATCAACAACCACGACACAGGAAAAACTAACAACGAGACAAGTAGCCCAAAGGGCATACCCAGCACGGGCAGGACGGCGAGACTCTTGCATGCGGGCGTCTGTACCACGGCCGCCCCCAAATAGAAGAAGAAAAACAGGAAGAAAAGTCCAAAGTTCACCAGCACCTTTCGGCGCATACCACTAAGTGGCGGGGATGAGTGTGTAATATCCGGTTCGCTCATGCTTTGCTCCTTGTCTGTTATGTTTAAAAGTTTCGCACCATACCATCAGGGAGGGGAGGCTTGTCAAGTGGGGTGTTCGGGTGCTATAAGCCCCTTCAGAATACAGGAAGGCGGAGCATGGGATATCCACATTACAGTTGGCGTCAATTCGGGCTGGGGATTATTTCGCCAGCCATCCTGGTGCTAGTGCTCTTTGTGCTGGTGATCTTCGGTGTCGTCACCCCCACGGTAGAAAAATCAATCACCGACCGGAAGAAGGAAATGATCCGGGAACTCACCGTTGCCGCATGGGGTATCCTTTCAGAATGCGGGCGGCAGGAACAGGTCGGCACACTCACCCGCGAACAGGCCCAGCAACTCGCCCTAACAGAGATCCGCCACCTTCGCTACGGTAACGAAGGAAAGGATTACTTCTGGATTACCGATCTCCGCCCCGTCATGGTCATGCACCCCTACCGGGCGGAACTGAACGGAACCGACGTCTCCGGATATCGCGATGCGGCCGGCGAACCTGTCTTCGCTGAGTTTGTCCGCATCGCCCGGACACAGGGTGAAGGCTATGCCTCCTACCAATGGCAATGGAAGGATGACCCCAAACGGGTTGAGCCTAAACTCTCGTTCGTAAAGTTGTTTGAACCGTGGGGCTGGATCATCGGGACTGGGGTCTATCTGGATGATGTGCAGGCAGAAACCCGGCGCTTGACCGGACATCTGACCCGGCTTTCCCTAGCCATCACCGCCGTGCTGGCGGTGCTCCTGTTCGTGATCGGCCGCCAGAGCTATGGCCTCGAACGGCGGCGGCGTCAGGCGGAACAGGATCTCCGTGAATCCGAAGGCCGGTACCGGTTGCTGGTGGAATCTGCGACGGAAGGGATCCTCCTGATTGCAGACCAGCACATCGTGTTCTGCAACAAGCCGGCTCTGGCCCTGTTGGGCCAGGATGAATCATCCTGCCGGGAACAGCCGGTTCTGGAGTCGCTGGTGGGCGGACATCCCGGTTTCGCCGCCTTGACCGAATGGCTCGAAACGGGCAGTGGACCAGCCCGTTTCGATGCCCTGCTGCTGCGCAAGGATCATAAAACGGTCCCTGTGGCACTTGCGGTTTCCACCGTTTCCGTGGGAGAAAAAACCGGGCTGTTGGTCAGCATCCGGGAGTATCCAAGGGTGGCCGGGGTTGAGGAGCCGCCCCCGTTTGGAGCGCTGCTCGCCCTGATTGGTGCGTCCGGTACGGACGAGCTGTTAAAGCAAACGATCGCCGCCCCGGGAAATGGCGATGCGACGTCCCCCGTTTCCTACCATGACCTGTTAAAGCAGGATGGCAGTAGCCTGCCACTCCTCATCCGACAGGTCCAGAAAGCCTTGACCACGGATGACTTACCGCGGCTGTGCGCGATAGCCACGGCCTCCGCCCGCATGCTCCTGGCAGCCGGCGCCAAATCCAGCCATATCACAGGCTTTCTCTCGACCCTTTGTGATGCGGTGATTGTCCGCCTGATCTCCCAGGCCGAACAGGAGCTCGGCCCAGCTCCTGCGCCCTATGCGTTTCTGGCGCTGGGCAGCACCGGCCGCCGTGAACAAACCCTTGCCACTGATCAGGATAACGCCCTAGTTTATGCCGACCCCACTCCGGAAACCAGTACGGCCTGGGAGACCTATTTCCATGCCTTGGCGACCAGAGTCTGCGACGGACTTCACGCCGCGGGGTATGCGTATTGTCGGGGCGATGTCATGGCCCGGAATCCAAAATGGTGCCGGCCACTCAGCCAATGGCGCAATCTGCTTGACGACTGGCTGGAGAAAAGCACCGCAGAGGCGCTTCAGTCCGTAAACATCGTTTTCGACTTCCGCCACGCAGCGGGTAATGAGGATCTATCAGAGGAGTTGAGACGGCATGTTCTCCGCGATATCGGGGCCCATGAAACCTTTTTCTTCAATTTGGCCGGAAGCACCCTTGAGTTCAAACCGCCCTTGGGCTTGTTCGGAAAAATCGTGGTGGAGTCCGGCGGAAACCATCCGGCGACTTTCGATATCAAAAGTGGGCTGGTGCCGATCATCAACTTCGCACGGGTATATGCCCTGCGCCACGCCATACCGGCAGTGGGCACCCTGGATCGCATTAAACTCCTAACTGCGGCCAGCGTCTTACAACCGGTAAGCGCAGCGGAACTGGAAACCGCATTTGAGATGCTGTCCTTGTGGCGACTGCGACATCAGGCCGTCCAACTTGCTTCAGGACAGCATCCCGACAACCATGTCAATCCGGCCGAACTGACAGAGATCGAGCAGGCGGCGCTGCGCAAGATCTTCGAACAAATCAGTGTCTTCCAGTCCCGGATCCGGCTCGATTTCACACGGAGCCTGTAACATGAAAGTTCTCCTACTAGGCGATGTTCATGGTGCGCACGCGGACATGGCTGCGCGGCTCACCCGCATTCACGAGTTGCATGGCATCGGGGCCGCGATCCAGGCGGGAGATTTCGGCTTTTTCCCATCCTATTTCGTCGGCGGGTTTTCCGGTCGGCGCCTACCTATCCCCGTGTACGCCATCGACGGAAACCACGATGATCACGCCTGGCTGCACCAGATGGTGAAAAAGGGCGAGCCGGCGCGCTGGCAGGAACAGTACAATCTCCACTTCCAACCGCGGGCTTCATGCATCCGGCTGGATGGAGTCACGGTGGGGTTTCTGGGAGGCGCACTACACGTGGATCGCGCCCAGTACAAACATTGGTTCCACAATATCGCCAACTTCATCATGACTCACGAACGCGCCAAGGCCACACGCCTTTTTAATCAAGAACACCCCATGATGATCGTCACACACTCCTGTCCGGCAGACATTGGCGTGGGACTCAAAGGGAATCCCGCGCTCGCCGCCCACATTGCCGTCCATGTCCATGGAGCAGGTTTTGATCCCGGCCCCAATCATGACTGCGGGGACGTGGAGTTGTCACGCCTCTGGCACCATCTGGAAGTGCATCCCGAATTCTGGGTGTTCGGCCATTTCCACCTCCGGCATGACCGCTTGGTGGAGGGGACCCGCTTTCTCTGCACCGATACCCTGACGGCACCGGAATTACTGCTGTGGGATACCGCAAGCGGCACGGTCTCACACATCCCGAATCCCGGCACGTAAATCCCGGGGAGTATTACAGCAGGAACTGCAGGGCGGCCAGGACCTGGTCGGCACTGTCGCCCCAGCGGTATTCTACACCACCCCGAACGTTGTGACCCTTAAGGAAATGGTGCAAACCGACGGTGGGGCGCATCTCCGATCTTTGGCATTTAAGCAGCCCATAAAGACTGAAGTTCCCTGTTCTGGCAACGAATGGCAACTGCGATTAAGCACGCAAAGCCTGATTGCGACCAGAATTGACCCCGCCGTTTAAAGCGATTTTGGA
>JBBQNS010000102.1:0-13777 GCA_038330175.1 Kiritimatiellia bacterium | reverse complement strand
AACGTCAGCTGCCAGGCCGGCGCCTTCCGTCCAGAACGCTGAATCTTTGACAGGGTGCCTTCTACTAATGCACCCATTCCCCCAAGTTGCCGTTGATAGGCCTCCCGGAGCCGATAGTGCCGGTCTGAGCCGGTCGTTTTTGCTTTCATAACCCGAAGTATTACACCTTAGACTATTTTGGCAAGAAAAAAGCGTCTCGAAGAATCTTTTTTCTTCTCAACGCTGCGAAACATCACCGACACTCGCCCTATCGCTCTATTCAGCCACCTTTTTCAACTCGAAGAATGCGTGAGTTGGAACCGCTGCATCCCATCGAAATTGTTAAAAATTAATCTGACTTATTTTGCTGCACATATCGGGCACCGAGGATTGCGTACCAGTGCCACTTCACGGAATCGCATGGTAAGGGCATTGAAAACCAAGAGCCGATCGGTAAGTAGTTCGCCCATATTTAAAAGAAACTTGATGGCTTCCATAGCCTGTATCGCACCTATAACGCCGGGGACTGGGCCCATTGGGCCAGCTGGAACAGTAACCGGTGGCGGATCATCCCCGAACACACACCGATAGCAGGCCGTCTTCCCTGGAAGCACCGTCATAACCTGACCTTGAAAAGACAAGATACCTGCATGAACATACGGCTTCCGAAATTTATGACAGGCTTCAGCGATTATAAATTTTGAGGCAAAATTATCTGTGGCATCCAAGACAATTTGATAGTCACTCAGCAACTCTTCTGCATTTTCAGGCGTGAAACGAACCTGTTCAGACAAAATCGTCACGTCTGTATTTAACGCACTTAACTTACTCCTCGCAGAGTCTACTTTGGGTAAATTTACATCCAACGTTGAATGCAAAATCTGGCGTTGAAGATTGCTCAAATCAACCACATCGGAATCGACCAGCCCTAGCGACCCTACACCCGCCGCCGCAAGATACAAGGCCGCAGGCGATCCCAGCCCACCCGCACCAATCACTAGAACCTTTGAATGGAGCAGCTTTTGCTGTCCTTCAAGACCGATCTGGGGTAGGGCCAAATGTCTGGCGTAACGGTTTTTCTGGTTTGCATTCAAAGTCATATGAGGCCGTAGGCTGTTAGACTATTAGACTGTTAGGCAGCATGAGAAATCTCATTAAGCGGAGGTTCTCGTCACGGAGTTTTTTCCATTTTGATTGTTTCAGCTTTTACTTTACGCTCAAGTTTTTGCTCGTCGCTCGCCCTCTGAGCTCTTAATTGCTGAGAAAGAGCCATATGTTTTTGGGCCAGAGTCGTCTCTCCCGGCAAGCCTTGTTCACGAACCAATGTGCGCGGATTCGCCAAACTGACTGTTACAAAAATAATGGTTTCAGTTTGAAGATGTTGTTTATGAGTGGAAGTGAAAAGGTATTTTCCAATTAGCGGAATATCTCCCAAAAGCGGGATTTTCGTAACATTATCACGTTCATCAGTTTCGGTCAGTCCACCGATCGCGGCCGTCTTTCCATTCTCTAAGCTAAATACCGTCTTAATCTTTTTGGTGGCTTCAACCGGATAGGTGGACCCATCCGGAGCAGGCTTATCTCTGACAAACCGGCTTAAGGTAGGCTCGATATGGATGGTGATATTGCTCAAACTATTGATTGTCGGAGTCACTTCAAGCGATATACCAAATTCGAAATAGGGCTTCGTTGCATCCAGCGCGTACGTCGTCGTATTCGCCTGCCCTTGTTGCCCAGGAGTAACCGTCCCCTTGATATTCGGTTCATTTTCCCCAATATGGATCGTCGCAGTTTCGCCATTAGCTACGATAATTTTCGGATTGGAAACAATGGTGATCCCGTTGATCTGTTGCAAGGCGCTCAGCACGATTCTGAAATCATCAGCACTCAGAACGGCCGTTCGGACATCCGTGTAAGTCTGATCTTTGCTTTTCACTAAGCCGCGCTTGTAGGTCATGCTTTTGTCAATGGAATCTGCCGTGGTCCGGTCGTTGTTGAGATTGGCGGTACTTGCCAAACCAGCCGCAGTACTATTTGCCAAAGTGGCACTATTTCCGTTTTTGAGCGTATCACTAGAAGCTCTGGCATCTGTTTGATCGCTGCTGGACTTGTTTGAGTTAAGTTTGGTTCGGCTATCGTTAAGCGTTTGGGAAAGATTCTTAACACCGATTCCATACGCCTGCAGAACCTGCCAATTCACGCCCAAATCCTTAATAGCTTCATCCGATAGTTCTAAAATTTTGGTTTCGATATAGACCTGCTGGCGCGGCACGTCTATTTCCTTAACCACCCGGATAACCGTGCTGAGATCCGCCGCCGTGGCGCGGACGATAATCGCATTGGCGTTGGGGAATGGCGAAATCATCCCCCCCTTGCCAACCAGAGGCGCCAAAACGGCAACCACATTTGATACCTGAGCATAATCAAGAAAAATGGTCTGTGCAATTAACGGCTCTGATCCAGGAGCTTTGGTCGTCACGCTATAGATCCCTGAGCCCGGTACTTTTTCCGTTACCATCAGGCTGTACATATCCAAAATGGAATCCAAGGCCGGCCTCCATTCCACATCCTGGAGATTAACAGTCACCTTCCCTTGGAGGTTTGTTGATGACGAAATGATATTGGCTCCCGAAATGCGGGTAAACAACCGGACCACATCCTGTAGGGGAACATCATCCAACGCGATAGAGATCAAATTCTGTTTGTCCGAAGCACTGATGAATGAGGCCACGGGCATTAATTCCGTCGAAGTATCCAAAGCCGCAACCCCATTGGTTACCGTCGCAATCACGACATCCTGCTTCACTATGTCAATGCTCCCCGTAGCAACACTCGTCACCACAACATTGGTTCTCACCTCGACCGGGGCGGTCACTGAAGAAACCACCACAGGGGTTTCCATCGGTGCTGAACCCTCCGGAGCCGCCGTCACGGCATCTCCCACCGTAGCCGCGATCGGCATCGACGCCATGTCCGAAAGTGTGACAAATTCCGTATCAGGCGTAGCCGCCATTCCCTGGGGACCAAATGTTGCCGCATTACTGATCCCGCAGAACACTCCGGTCATACAAACCAACGCCAGCCATCGTTTCATAGTTCAACCTTTCCTCTTAAGAGAGGATTCAGAATTCAGAATTCAGGAGCCAGAATAGGTCAAGAAACTCGGAATGAAGGACTTGCGACTTATTCATTCTGACTTCTGACTTCTGGGTGCTGGATTCTACGCTTGCAAAACCTGGTTTTGCAAGTACCTCTTAATATGCAATAATACGATAAAATCGATTTGTTATTCCCAGCACCGTCGAATCAGTGCAGTTCGTGATCATATCCAATCCTCTTACGGCAGAATAACCAGACAGATTAGACCAAACCATACTTGGAGCCAGCGTGTTGGCGTACTGTACCGCATAGTTCCAATTGAGCCGGGCAAACCACGTCAGGGTAAAGCTGGTGTTAGTTCCTGTGGACGTCATCACCGTCAGCTGGGTAAGCCCATTCGTTGCCGCCGCCGGGTCCACCTGCACCATCAGGATCCGATTGTGTGAGGTATCCGAAATATACAGATAACCCCGGGGATCCCACTCGACGTCCTCCGGCTTACTTAGCACATTACTGCCCAACAACGTCGTCCAAGTCGTACCGCTCATATCCGAAAACGCGACCCGGCTATCATAAATATCCGCCACATAAAGATGGCCATTGCCGATCGTCATTCCCGCGGGACTCTGCAGATTCCCCTGCCCTGAATCACGCCCGCCTAGCAAGGCGAGGTATTGCCCCGTTTTTGAAAATTTCTGTATCCGATTCAATCCGTTCGTTTGGACACCGTCATCACTGACATAAAGATTATCAGAACTATCGACATGCAATCCGCGTGGCGATTGAACGCGCCCGCTTGCAGTGCCATTGGTCACAAAAACAGACCAGACTCCTGCGGTACTCAGCTTTTGGACCCGGTTATTCCAAGTATCCGCCACATAAAGGGTTAACGCAGAGTCCACTGCGACATCGCTAGGAGCATTAAACTGCCCCAACGCCGTTCCTGATATCAGCGTGTTTGAGCCAACCGCCACCCACACCCCATTCGTCGCGATACGCTTTTGAATACGGTGATTTCCTTGATCGGCCACATACAGGTTGCCAAGCCCATCAACGACCAGCCCATTTGGCTTCTTGAACTGCCCTAAAGCCGTCCCTAACTGGCCCCACAGGGTCCAAGCTTGGCTCAACGTATCATACATTTGAATTCGGTCATGATAGGTATCCGCAATAAAGAGTCGATGCAAAGAATCTGAATCCAACCCGGATGGCAGCCAGAAATCCCCTGCATTCGTGGTGACGGTTCCGCCAAACACCTCTGCCCGGAAATAAATGCCGAACAGTTGCGTGACATTCTGTGCGGTCACCACAACCGTTTCGCTGCCAGGGGCCAGCCAACCCCCGCTCACCGGCTTGAACTCCACGGTATAAGTTCCTATAGGCACGGGAATCAATGTGCCACTATTCGTCCAAGCCCCGCCGGAAATCCGCCATTGAGCCCCCGTTGCGACGGCTTCTGCAGGCAATAAATCCACGGCTAAACCAGTGACCTGGGAATAGAGGCCCGTCACCACGACCAAGACTTGATCCAGCGAGGTCACATTGATATTGGCCGGCGTTATCCACCGCGTGATATCCGAGAACTGGATCTGATGGGGCCCCAGTTCCAGATCTCCTACAATCGCTCCACTCACCTGCGCTGCCCCGCCATCTACACTCCAAGTAGCCCCTGCGGCGGCAGCACCTGCGGGAGCGATTATAGCGGAAATATTAGCCGTCACAGGGTTGTATTGTCGCAATAATTCGCGCGTCTCTCCGGGATTCAAAACGACCGTTTCCAAAGGGGGTTCGATATACCCCGGAGCAGGCTGATAGGTAACGATATTGCCACCCGCATCCAAATTAGAGCAGACCATCCCACTGGTTAGCCAACCTCCAACGCCCACTTGCCAGGCGGCCGAAGACGGAATGGACAAATTGTTAAACCGAATAATTAATGCCGATTTTTGCACATAAGCGCGGGTCAGATTTGTTGCAACGCCATTGACTAAATTGATCGGCTCGGACGCTGGCGGGGTCCAACCAGGCACCTCTTTAAACATTATCATATGCATTCCGGGCGCGAGTCCCTGCAAACTCTCTCCACTATTCTGCCAAGCACCCCCATCCAAGCCCCATTGAGCACCATCGGCCAAAACTTCAGGTGGTTGGAGCCTAACACGCAGCGACGGCGGAGAAATGATTGCCCCGTCCATTTTTATTCCCACATTGCCGTGTTTGATGGCCGCGTGACGCCACTGTGCATTCCAATCGCTATTATAAGTAAAATCCTGAAAACCAGCAGGTTGATGGAATTCACTCCACGGGAATACGTTGGTGTTAGCCTCCCCATCATCAAATCGGAAATCGCCAACCAACCCATTCGTATCGGTTACCATAATCGCGCGATTAGTGTTCGCCTGAATCTGAAATCCCGTTCTAACCTTGTTCCACAACCGGACTTCATCAATGGCTCCCCCAAACCCCTCGCCTATCCTTACAAATGTTTCCCCACCACGCCCACTGACGGGTGCCGCCACATTAAACGCATTGGTAGCCGCCACCGCGACTCCGTTGATATAAATAGTTAACGTTGCCGCTGGGCCACTAAAACTCGCCGCCAGATGCGTCCACACGGAGGGCAAAACGGCCCCGGCCCGAACGAGGTATTGTTTACCATTCGTCAGCACATAGCCTGCATACAACCTAAGACCACCCGCCCCATCGGGTTCGAGGCCCATCACATAGTTAACCGCCTGAGTCCCACCTACCAAATTTTCCACAACCCGCCGAACAATGACCCCAGCTCCCACGGCGGTGTTTGAAGGCATTGTCCAGGACTCCAGCGTCCAATCATTAAAACGCTGATTGATGTTCAAAGGAATTTCTAAATAATCCGCGCTCCCACCGCCTAATACAATCGCTCGCGAAACTGCAGGATCCAAAGCGCTTATGGGACTAGTCCCCAAAGTAAGCTCCTCACTATCTGCAAGGCCATCGTCGTCGGTATCGATTAAATCAGGCCGGCTACCCAGGAGCTGCTCGATGGCATTAACCACCCCATCACCATCTCGATCCTCTTGCGCGTCCAATACTCCATTTCTATCAGAATCGATGGCGCGAGGGTTGTTTCTGGCCCAAAATTCGTAGTTATTGCGCAACCCATCCCCATCGCGATCGCCTTTGGCCCCATTGGGGCCGTCTTTGGATCCAGGGGCGGACTCCTGCCAGCGGCCGTCATCCCACGCATCTAATTCATGAATCATTTCCCAAGCATCCGGCAAACCATCAAAATCGGAATCATCCGCACCGCGTTGATCCACTCCATACACTTTCGCCGCAGCATACGGATTTCCCACGCTATTGGTGACAAACTGAAATGAATTCGTCGCCAAAGCATAACCTCTATCGCCGAATCCGAATTCCTCCCGGGTGGCTCCCAATAGCCCATTTTTGGCATGTCGGGCGAAATCCTCGGCTGAACAGCCGCCATCATCAAACCGATAGTAAGCTAACAAAGCATTTCGCGTGAAATCGCCACTATGGTCCTTATCGTTCCAATATACCTCACCCACTGCGGACCCTGTCATTCCCGCCACCATGTTTGAGCCTCTGACTAAAAGTGTGTCATGTGTGGGGTCGTATTTACCGTCCCCGTCATCAATCCAATAACTTTCTGTCTTGGTAAAAACATTAGACATCGGCACGCCCGGCTCACGTTCAAAAATACTGCCGCCGTTCACAAGGATGGTGTCAAAATCCCCTCTGGCGATCCAAACGTCATCCCCGTTCACTCGGGGGACCAGTTTATGAGCATACTCCGCAATCTGTTTTTCAGTTCGCGCTAATCCCCAAATCCTGACTTCATCCAAATAAAGCTGGTTCACAAATGACCCGTTAGGCGATTCGGCCAAGGTCAACCGATTGGACGCCGACTGCATATACACTGAGTAGGATTCAGTCAATTGCAATGCCGACATGGCCAGAACCCCGTCGATATACAACCCTAGACTATTATTTTTATGGCTCCACAACGCCGCCAAATGAACCCACCTATTCGTTGGCAGGGGGTTGGCCATAACGATAATCGACTTATAGGGGGTCGTATTGTCAAACACCAGGACGGGGACATTGTTGGAAAGCGTCAAACGATAGACCGTGCATAACCGGGGTCCTCGTACCGTCTGAAAGCTAAAAAGGTTTCCTGTAAGGTTGGTACCCATCAGTTTTACCTGACATTCCAAGGTCCAATCCCGGCGTTGCAAATCAGGGCGCCACCCAGCAGAAGGCCCATCCGGCTCGGCTTCAGGATCCGGAATGGCAATTCCACTCGCGTTTTTGATTAAAGCTGCACGAGGAATAAATGGGTCGCACGAATCCACCGGACTTGACGGCAACACGGAATTAGTCGGACTAATTTCAAGTGCATCCGCGATTCCATCATCATCCGAATCCGCGCCATTATCAATGCCCAAACTCGCCGTGGGCAAAGCGCTCCCAAGCGTTTCATTACGACCGACTCCCGTCCCCGCCCCCGCCAACCCCATTTCCCGCTCAGAGGCATCCGTAATGGGCGGAGTATCAGTATTAATCCATCGCCATTGATAGGTTGAATCCGGCCGCCAATGATACTCGTTTGGGTTTGTTTCGTCGCCAGTTCCGTTCACATAACCTTTAAATACAGCACGATTTCCATCCTGCCCAGTATACTCATCGATGTTCATTAGCCCGTCACCGTCCGGGTCACCAAAGGGGCCGTTATCCCACGTCGCACCAAACCCGTCATCGCGTGGATCAAGTCCAAATTGGACTTCCCAGCCATCAGGAAGACCGTCATCGTCGGTATCATGCCCTGGCGGAATGTCCTCATCCGCATAGGGATACCCCGTTCCCTCAGTAGGATCCGTCCATCCATGATTTCGGAGCAAGAAGCGGTTGACCGACGCAGACAGGGTCTGGTTCATGACCAGATTAAGATTCAGATTAGTTCCGCCACACGAATCCATCGTGCAGATTCGGTAGGTCTTTCCCTGAAACGCATAGGGATGGAAAATAAACGATTGTCCTTCCCATAACCAGGCATTCGAGCTTTTCTGATTAAGATTGGTCAGCAGGCACTGCTCCCGAAAATTACTCAGTCCGTCCTGATCAGAATCGGCTCGCGCAATAGTTGTATCAATCAACACTTCCAGTGAAGGCACCCCCGGCAAAAGTCCGGCGCGGGGATCGATCCCGTTATGAGGGTCATACCAAGCCGCCTCAAAACTATCGAGTAGCATATCAAAATCTGTGTCAATATCGATGGGATTGAGGTCATCCGATACGAGAGCAAGCGGATTGAGCTGTCCCTTTCGCACAGAGCCAACCATCTGATCAAATACCATCCGCGTATAGCGGTCGACCCCGCAATATTCCTGCCAATTCGAAAGCCCGTCGCCGTCAAAATCCTGGGTGATATTAATCGCCACCGGATTCATCCCCTCTTCCACTTCGGTATCAAAATAGCGACACTCCCACCCGTCATCCATGCCGTCCCTATCGCTATCCCAATCGGCAGGACTAAGAAAATCAAACCCGTATCCCTTTGATGAAAACTGGTATTCCTCTAAGTTCGAGAGTCCATCGCCATCCGGATCATCCCCCCCTGCGAAGGCCAACGGATCTTCTTCATACTCAAACCAGTGCGCCTCCCACCAATCCGGCAACCGGTCTTTATCAAAGTCATCCGTAATAGTGACTCGCTTCCCAATCACAGTCGCCCCTAATTTGATGGTGATAGCAAGCTCCCCCTTCGGCTCACCAATGTCATGCACGCCAGTACCATCACTGTCGATCCAGGCGACAATCGTATAGTTCCCGTCAAGAAATGAACCTGCAAAATTGTAAGCAAAAGGCCCCGGACCAAGCGGTAACGCCCCCCCTCCAATCGTTTGAGTCGCAATCGTGCCATCTTGCGAATTCACACAGACCATAACCGAGCCCGCGCCCGTGCCATCGCCAGGAATTGGCCCCAGCCCAAAGGGCGGTGGTAAATTGCTCCACACCGATCCATTATTGACCGTTCCAGAAATACCTTGAGCGGAGGCAGACCAGCCACATGCCAGTCCCATTAACAAGATCAGTCCATAGACCAGCCATTTTTGCAGCATGAAAGGTTTCATTTTCAGTGTTCTTCCTCGCTCGATTTTCAAGCCGAAATCAAAATTATAGCGGTTGCTTTATTATCACGTCGGTAGTCGCCCCGAGACTATCCTTAACCGTCACCGCGCTATCCCCTGCGGCTATGCGTTTGTACACAACCGAAGATCCCGTGGCACCATTTGGCAAACCACCAAGATCTGAATCTAGGACAAACCATGTATAGGGAGGCGTGCCCCCTGACGCCTTCAGGTCCGCTAGATTTTCATCCACATCCAACTGAGTCAGCGACGCATTTATGCTCAACGGCGTCAGGGTAGAACTACCCGAAGACCCGCTAATCCTGGCGATAGCCGCCTTTCCATTGCGGTCATAGGCAATGACATCGTTGGCGCCTACGGCTGTTACCGTATAAACCCCTTGGTCGCCACTGGCCGAAATGGAGCCCTTCGAGGAATCCGACACATCCCATGAAAAAGGAGCCGTCCCACCATTAAATTTAAAAACAGCCTTTTCACCAACCGTGCTTAAGGTGGCGGAGCTGGGGGTCAGATTCACCACGGAGGTCCCGCCATCGCGCGGATCAGAAACATAAGGATGGCTTTTAAAATAAGCATCTAACTCCCCATTATCTCCGCTCCCGCCATCGTCGCACCCCACCAGAATAAAAAGGGACATTAAGACGACGCTCAAGGTACTGATCCAGATTTTAATTTTGTTCATTTTTCTCTCCATGCCTAACAGCCCACCGTCTATTTACCGTTTCCCTCACTCGCTTCGCACATCCAGCTTTTGCAAAGCCACACCATCATCATTGATACTCGCGATTTTCCACCGATAAACGTGATCGATGTATTTAACCATGACCACATCCCCCGTTTCGAAAATTTTACCGGAAATCATGGCCAGATATTTTGGGAGGTTAGACTCTTTATCGCGGATTAAACTGATCCCTCGAATATCTACTTTCTTGCGGGCTTCATCCCACAACGGCCCTTTAACCGGTTCAAGGTCAGGTTCTCCGGCAATGGACGTCGTCCCAGCCTTCACTTTGGGGGGTTGCACTATTTTCGGGACATATCCCACGGGCCAGAAGGGGTCTCTCGGTTTTGAAGCGTCCACAACCTCCGCTTCATTTGGAATGGATAGCTCTGACGACATCGACGGTGCCTGAGCGTCCGCCCCCAAGTTCCACAATAGACACATCATCACCGTGCCGTAAAAGGCCTTTACAGGAAGCCGTCGCATCAACTGCCTCCTTTCAATTTCACCACATTTTCAATTGGCCATTCCATCCTGACACCAATCCGCTGTTCCTCCGGTGTGTCCGGCTGCCCCGAGATCGTCATATCGGTAATATTGAAAAAGGGATTCCGCTCTTCCATTTGCAACAGAAAGCACGTAATCGCCTGATAAGGCCCAGAAGCACTGACCTGAACGGCAAATAACTTAAATACCTTAAGCGGAGAATCTTTGGTTTTGAGGGGGAGGTCGATCACCCCAATTTCGCGAATTTCAGCAACCCTCACCCCCGTTGCCCGGGCGGCAGACTCAATCTGTTCACTTGCACCGACCAGATAGGATCCCAAAATGGGCCGGAAAATATTTTCTTGTTTAATCTTCTCAATTTGCGCAGTGGTTTCATCATAGTCCTGCTTAATTCCGGGCGCATAATCGAGTTCAAGCCGGGCCTTCTTGAGTTTTTCCTGTCGTTCAACCAACGTGGTCTCCAGCGTTCGCTTTGATTCCAACAAGGGCAGAAGTCCCCACTCAACCGTGCTGAAAATGATGACCACCGCCACGACCCCTATCAGGGCGAAAAACACCATGCGTTCTTTTTTTGATTCAGGAAGCTTCATTCAATTAGCCTCGGCAAATATTTGCAAACGACTTCAAAGATTCGATCACTTTTCAGCACCGGATCCTGCCGGAAAGCCCCAGAGGGGAGAACTGCGGACTCCACATACTGACTAAAAGGCGATATTTTAAATCCACCAAGAAACTGAATGACATTCACTTCAGAACGCTCTGCGGCAGTGCGCCCGGAAAACTTGACCTCGAAAATGCGGGCAGGGATATTATTCGACACCATCAGCACCGCAAGGCTCACCCTGATTTCAGTCAACTGAACGACATCGGGAACAATCCGCACGAGATTCTCCAGTTGACCGCCCCAGGCAATACGCGAATCACGCCATCCTTGCATCGCCTTCAGCATATCCCGATGTCCTGCCAACTCATTTCTCACCTGAATCGCCACTTTATATTTCGGATCCGTATATTTCCAATCACTATCCAGGGTGCTCACCTGATGCAACAACGACTGGTAGCCTATGGCGAACATGGTGATCCAGAATACAACGAGGAAACAAACTGAGCCAATGCCGACTCGCATCAAGAGCCCCAAGGACACAGGGCTAGCGCTACGCTGTTCAATTTTATAAATTAGATTGATATGCATCGCTCAGTCGACCTTTAACATAGACAGCGCAGCTCCTATCGCCGCCGTAAATCTAAATTCCTGCCCCTTGAAGGTTTCAGGGATGGCCCCGGATTGAATCGCAAGCCCCTCAAACGGATTCCACTTGATTGCCGCCTGCCCGGTCACCGCTTCCATTTCTTGCGCCCACAGATGCATACCAACCCCGCCGCCGCAAACATAAAGCTTGCTGATATGGGTGTTTTCGCGTCGCTCTACAAAATCCCACGAAATAACCAGTTGTTGCAAAAAGGGCTCCATGGCCTGATGGACCACCTTGGTGACATCAAACGAACCGTCATTTAAAATTCCCAGCGCCACATCCTGATCAACCCCCAGACTATCCTGTAGTTTTTTCAGGATATTGGTGGTGCCGACGTCAAATTTTCTCACCAAGGCAAGGGTGTTTTTATTGAAAAACGCAACGACCGTAACCGCCGAACCAAAATCAACCACCGCGCTACAATTCTCCGCATTTTGATGCGCACTCACACGGTTAAATGCCGTGAGGCTGGCCAATCCGGATATTTCTATCGAGCACGGTGCAGGACTCCCCAATGGAAACCACTGACAAAGTTTTTTTGCCACACCATCAGGAAGTGCCGAGGCGAGGGCACGAACTTCAGTACGATTCTCAAAAATACTCTCATACCCCAATCGGTAAATCACTTCACTCCCAAGTCCCATCAACTCAAGGACATGTTCATTGTTCGACTTCCCTGAATGCGCGGGGAACGTCAATAATTTCACAATTCCTCCGCCCTTAGAGACCGCCATAGCCACGTAGCGCGCCTTTAGAGATTTAGGAAGAGGGAAAGGAACCACCGTAGTTTCCTCTGATTCCGGAATGGAAATCGCCGGAAGGATATCAATTGCCGTTACCGTTGGAACCCCGCGGATTCGCTTTATTCGTACGGCCTTGGTTCCGGAGGTTCCGATGTCCAATCCCAAAACATCGGAATAGTTACGTCGGAAAAATGTGAAGATATCAGCCAGTTTTCTCATATCCTGAAACTAGTCCAACTCGAAAATGCACTTACCGATTTCATGGGCACCATAAAAGCAGAAGATCTCACCCTCCGCAAGCATCGGTTATGCCGAACGATCTGACTGGCATCAGGCTTATTGACAGCTTCGCACACAGCGGAACCCGCTTGTCCACTCTGACAAATCGGGTGCAAGTAGTTTTTCCCGCGCAGAACACTGTAATTGCAGATAATCACCTAAGTAATAATCACCACCTCGAATAACCCGTTCAGTTCCATTAGTATCCCCAGTGGGACTCCATGGATATGAATACGTTGCGCCATAGTCCCAACACCATTCCCCGACATTGCCCGCCATATCAAATAGGCCGAAGCCATTGGCGGAAAATGAAGCGACACTAGTGGTTCCCGTACCTGAATAATTGGCCTTGCCCGCATCGAGATATATGCCGGGGCTATTGGTCGGTCCCGGGCTAGTCCAAGGGTAATAGTTCTGGTACAGGTCTCCTCTGGCTGCCTTCTCCCACTCAGTTTCCGTCGGCAAACGATAGCCCTTTTCGCTCCAATTTACATGCCCCGCCTCCATATTCACTCGTCCTACGCGGTAAACGGCAGTATGACTTTCATTGGTGAAATAGACTGGCGCATATCCCTCCTTTTCAGAACGGGCGTTACACCACTTCACGCAGTCAAACCAGGAAACATCCGTGACAGGAAAATTCGTTTCCGTACCATTGGCGCCACTTTCAAAACCATAACCATTATTGGTCGCCCAATTAAAAACGTCATCCCACAGTCCTTTGGTGACCTCCGTGGCATCCATGTAATAAGGCTCTGTCCGCATCGTGTGCGCAGGGTAGGCCAGCGCAAACCCGTCAGCGTCACTCCCCATCACGAACTCCCCTGCCGGAATCAAGACACTGGCATTTCCGGGCGGAAAGGGGGTTTCGGGCCTTGGCACCTGACTGGTCATGATGAGGCTTGTCGCCTGTCCATATTCGACAGCCCCCCAAATACTTGTTGCTCCATTTTCAAGATCCGATGTGGCTTGAATCGTATAGGCCATATTGAGGGCGGCATTGGTCCATATCAGCTCCCTGGCCATTGACCACCCCGT
>JBBQNS010000101.1:0-13954 GCA_038330175.1 Kiritimatiellia bacterium | reverse complement strand
CGCTACCCACTGCCGCGACCGCGTATAGTTCACTCTTATGCTTAGACGAAACAATCATCTTGAAGAACCGTATGCGGGAAATTCGCTAGTACGGGTCTGTGGGGGGTTCGGGCCGCAAGGCCCGAGTCTACCCGGAATTTTCGGGGGATGCTAATGATTACGATTAAGACTTCGTTTCCGGCTATGCCGGGTTAGGTCTCGGTCGTTCGGGTTTAATAGGGAAGGGATAAATAGAATATGTTGACGTTGATTTTGTCTTTATTAGGAATGAGTTGTACCTGGGCTGGGCTCCATTACGGAACTAATTTCGGGAATTGGAGCATTATTTTGACGATTTTGGTCGGGCTTGGGATTCAGATTGGCTCTACGCTTTGGATTCGACGCCGGATAACGGCGCTCATGACCAGCATTCAGGCGCGTATTACAGA
This sequence comes from Kiritimatiellia bacterium, assembly GCA_038330175.1. Lineage (GTDB taxonomy): Bacteria > Verrucomicrobiota > Kiritimatiellia > CAIKKV01 > CAITUY01 > JAABPW01. Next base: position 13,526 of record JBBQNS010000101.1, on the reverse strand, counting down.
GCGGACCACCACCCTACGACGGAAATATGAGCAAATGGCAGGGCGTGGCGGGAACATCCGTTTTCTGATGGATCAGGCGCGCAAGGATCAGGATGCGATGTTGGTAGAAGCCCTTGAAGCCAGCAAAAAAATGGATCCCTACAGTAAATGGAGTTTTATGTTGGATCGCCAGATCAATGCGATCCGTATGCAATTCCTTTTCCAATTGAAGCGTTTTGAAGAGGTTGATCGCCTTCTGCCTAAAACCCTATTAGGCGACCCGGTCTTGTGCTGTATGAAAATGTGCCGTGAGTATCAGCGGGGCGAAGAAAAGGCGCTCGAGAAGACCTATAACAAATACCGCAAGAAATTTAAGCGTGATAGCGTTCTCATTTATGCCACCTACTCTTGGATGCTACTTCGTAGAAAGCAGCCCGAAAAAGCGCTTCAAGTTCTGGTGGACGGTAAAAAGGCCACGGAAAGCAATGAAACTTTAGAGAAAAATTGGGAAGCGGTGGCGAATGGGAAAGTGGGACAATTCTCAAATGCTGATTTAGGCGAGACGTGGTACGCCCTGCTGCTTGAGGAGCCAAAACAACCCAGACAGCCCGGCCCGCGCCAGATGCGCCCCGGTGCTAAATGGCGGCGATAAGATCCGAGGCTTGCACAAAGGATACGTGAAGTCTCGGTATTCCCTCTAGCTGCCGGGCTGTGCCCCTTTTTGGGGGCTACCGGCGGAGACCGCCGGCTCCAGAATTAAATTGGCGTCAGCAATCAAGCGTTACGCGATGCTCATTGCTTACTCCCCTGAGGATAGCCCCCGCTTTGAATCATTGGAGCCGGCGGTCTCCGCCGGTGGTGACTGTGGAGTTCGAAGGTTGTGCAAGCCCGACAGGCAGCTAGGGGTGGGTTTGATCTAAAAGGGCCAACTCTTCTAACACGACCTTGGCGGCGCGTTCGGCTGCCCCGCCATCGCCCAGCAGGGCTCGGACTTCGGCATAGCCAGCTAACATGGCCTGACGCTGCGGGGAGTCCTCGATCAGCGGAAGCAACTCGCGGGCCAGCGCTTCGGGAGTTGCCTCAAATTGAATCACTTCAGGGCAGACATACCGGTTGGCAATGATGTTGGCCATTCCTGCAAATTTAATTTTAACCATTCTCTTCGCGATCCAGTAGGTGAGGGGAGCTACGATATAAGTGATGACGGAGGGACAGCCTACCAACGCTGATTCCATTGTGGCGGTCCCTGATTTGACCAAGGCGGCCCGACTTTGCCGGAAGACTTGTCTTGCATCCCCCCGGATGATTTGGAGTCGGGCTGGGACTCGGGGCAGGCGGGACGCCAAACGTCTGACATGGGCCTCAATTTCTTCAGTTGGGGTGGGAATCACAAATGAAGCGGTTGGAAACTTCTGCTCAATGAGAAGAGCGGCCGCTAGCATCGGGGGCAGGATGCGATCTATCTCATGATGGCGACTTCCCGGAAGAAGGCCGATCTGAGGTTCACCGCCCCAAGGCAGCGGAACCATGGGCGTTTGAAGCGCTTCCCTTATTTCATCAACCAATGGATGACCCACGAAATCCACCTTCAAACGGGTTCCTTCAAACACTTTCGGTTCAAAAGGAAAAATCGCCATCAAGCGATTGAGTACAGCGACCATGGTTTTGATCCGGCCTTGCTTCCACGCCCAGACCTGGGGACAGATATAGTAAATGGTTTTAAGCCCCATCGCATGGGCGCTAGTGGCGAACCGGAGATTGAAACCGGGATAGTCTACCAGAATGACTGCGTCAGGCCTTTTTTCGCGTGCGACCTCTTCCATGTGCCGGAACACCTTGCGGAAAAAGAAAATGCGTTTCAGGACTTCTACGATACCCATGACCGCCAGATCCTTGACGTCATAGTAAGTTTCAACCCCTGCGCCCCGCATCGAAGGGCCGCCGATCCCGTAAAAGGTGAGAGATGGCTCGGCTTTGCGAAGGGCGTGGACCAGACCGGCCGCATGCATGTCGCCTGAAATCTCACCCGCAAGGATCATGATAGATCGGGGTGCTGTCATGATTTACTTGAGAGTGAGTCTTCGGTGTTCATGGCAATAAAACAGATCCCCAGCCGGTTAGCTTCTTTGACCAGCTGTTCACGTTGGAGGATGATGGTGCGCTTGGCTTCAACCGCAAGCACCCGCGTTTTGCTTTTTTTGATAATCTTCATGGTCCGCATCCCCACCACGGGAATATCAAACCGCATGTCGTGTCCTTTTTTGGCCACCTTAACGACAACAGCCCCGCCATTGCCCACCCGGCCAGCGCGCAGGATGGTCTCATCGGTGCCTTCATAGGCTTCCACCGCAAGGATGGTGCCTTCCTTGACGACAACGGTTTGTCCAATCTCAATCCCGCTGGTGACCTTGGCCACATTCAGGCCGAATAAAATGTCGGTCATCTCGGCTGCGGTTGGCTCACGCCCGCCAATCAATCCGGCCGCAGGCATGGCGGCTTCCATAAAGAGGTGGGCCGGCACCAGACTGACGCCACGTTTACTCAGTTCATCGCAGGCGGCTCCGTAGATGGTGTGGGCATTACGATGCTTTAAATTTTTCAAGAGCTCAAACGTCATACGATCGAACCGCAGGCTGAACAAGTGGGTCGGGGTGATCTGTCCGACCATGACGGCATGCTTGATCCCCCAAGCCTCCAAGGCGCCGATGACGGCCCCAAACTGTCCCAGATAGAGCCACTTAACGTCATCCACATAACGTGCAATGGCCCGGTCGGTTTCGTGGCGGAAGGCAATGGCGGTGATGCGGCGAACACCTTGGGCGCGTGCCGATTGAGCCAGTAACAAAGGATAATCCCCTTTGCCGGCAAGCAGCACAATTTCATCAATTCCTTTAGGGATCCCAAAGGCGTCATCAGATGCGGAATGTTCATTCATGATTATAGTGAGGAAAGGATGCGGCGGCCCTCATCCAGAAAAATTCCTTGCAGGTTCATGCGCAAAGCCTGTGGGTTACTGGCATGAACCATGCCTTCTTCCTGGGAGATCATGCCGTTTTTGATCAGCTGGTAGATGGATTGATTAAAAGTCTGCATCCCGTCGTCAGTACCCGTTTCAATCGCGGCGGGAATAACATCGAGTTTGTTCTTCTCCAAAAGCTTTCGTACGGTGTGCGTATTGATCATAATCTCGACCGCAGGAATGACGCCGCCTTGCGAGCCTTTAAGCAGCCGTTGACAGACGACGGCTTGCAGGTTGCTGGCCAGGTTCAGCCGGACCTGATCCCACTCATTCGCAGGAAAAAACTCAAGCAGGCGTTGGACCGCAATGGACGCATTGCCGGAGTGGAGGGTGGTCAAAACAAGATGCCCCGTCTCGGCCGCCGAGAGGGCGGTGCGGAAGGTTTCCTGATCACGCATTTCTCCGATGACGATGATATCCGGATCCTGTCTCAAGACATGTTTTAGTGCCGCTTGGAAGCTTAAGGTATCCAGTCCCACCTCGCGTTGAGAGATGACGCATTTTTTATCGATGAACAGATACTCGATGGGATCCTCAATGGTGATGATCCTGAGGTTTTTCGTTTCGTTCATGTGGTTCAGCATGCTCGCCAGCGTGGTGGATTTCCCGCTGCCGGTGGCGCCGCTGAGGATGATGATACCCCGCTGAGCGTTCGCAATGGTTTTAATGGAGGCCGGAAGATTGAGTTCGTCCACTGTGGGAACCTTAGTTTTAACAAAGCGGAAGGCGAGAGCGGGCAGACCTTGACTCACAAACGCGTTGACGCGGAAACGTCCGACTCCTTCCACAAAATGGGAAAAGTCCGCTTCGTGTTTTTCATTGTAATGCGAAACAAGATGAGCGGGCAAAACATGCAAGATGGAGCTTTGTAGATCCTGCGTGGTGAGCACGGGCAGGTCGGCGGGAGTGAGTTGACTGTGGAGTCGCAAGAAGGGGGTTTGCCCGACCTTCAGATGGACATCGGATGCATGCATCTCGACCGCCATCCCAAGAAACTCATCAATATGAAACATGCGTTTACTCCTGTCGTGTAGTTAGGTAGATAAAAGCAAAAGCAAAGGGATAGGGCAAGGATGCAGAAACCAGGGGGGCGGTTTTGTTGAAACTTGTTTCAACAAAACTGGCGGGGACGACGGGGCTCGAACCCGCGACCTCTGCCGTGACAGGGCAGCGCTCTAACCAATTGAGCTACGTCCCCCCTTTCAAAACAGGTGCGCATACTGTCGGATCTTTTGCGCGAATTCAATAAAAAAAGGAAAAAACTTTTCAGACAGGACCGATTAGTTCCAGATCAGGAACGTCGCTACCCCGACGGCGAGGGCGATCCGGTAGTAGCCAAAGAGGGATAGGGGATGCTTTTGAAGGTAACCCACCAGCCATTTCACAGCCACTGCGGCTGAGATGAAGGCTGTAACCAGACCGATCAGGGGGGCTTGCCAACCGTAGAGGGCGAGAATGTCGCCTCCATATTTTAGCGTGTCCAGAGCGGTCGCGGCGCTCAAAGTGATCAGGCCAAGAAGAAAACTGAACTCAACCGCCGCAACCAGCGAAAGGCCAGCCCAGAGTCCACCTAGGATGGTTGCCAAACTACGGCTGACGCCAGGCCACATCGCAAGGATCTGAACGGCTCCGATTAGTAACGCCATCTTCCAAGTAATATCTGCGAGGGATTTAGGGGATAGGCGCTGACCGTGGGTTTGTTTGCGCTTCCATTCAATTACGAGAATGACCACTCCTCCAACCAGCCAGGCGGCAACCACGGGCCATAAGCCGTAATCCCCTCCGCCAAAAAGGTGATGCTTAATCCATTTTTCGAGGGTGAGCCCTGCGATTACGGCTGGTAGAAAAGCGGTGATGACATTGATGCCCAATCGTAACCCTTCGGGATTTTTGCCGATCAGGCCTTCGGCAATACCCCGGAGTCTTCGAAAATAAAGGCCTGCAACGGCCAGGATGGCGCCAGCCTGAATACAAATGGCGTACGCTTCAGAGGCTTCCTTGGTGGAGTCGGTTTGGCCAATGTGCATGAGCTTCATCGTGAGGAGCAGGTGCCCGGTTGAACTGACGGGCAGGTATTCTGTTACTCCTTCAACAATTCCGAGGACGGCGGCTTGCAGCAGGCTCATGGCAGGGGGATGGGGTGGGGGCGAAGGTTTTGCCATCGTCACCATCGGCAACAGCAAGCAAACAAGGATCAGAAGAAGAGTACGAACAGGGACTGTCATGGTGAAAAAATCTTCGCAATTACATTATCTTAAGCTTAGGCAGATCTTGAATATCCACGGCGCCGACAAGCTTATTGTCTTCATCCACCACCAGTAGATCGTCAATATTGTGTTTTTCGAAAATTTGCAGGACATCGACCGCCAACCCATCTGCCTTGACGGTGATGGGCTTGCGAGTCATGAGCGAGGAGACCGGCATATTCACAATATCGGGATAGTTCGGGAGGTGTCGACGGAGGTCTCCATCCGTAAAAATGCCCAGTACGTGGCCCGCCTTATCAAGCACACCGGCCGAGCCACACCGCCCTTTGGTCATGGCCAGGATAACATCTTTGATTTTGGCGTGGGACGGGACAGAGGCTACGCGGGTTCCCTTACGCATGATATCCGACACGCGGAGCAGGAGGGTGCGCCCAATCGCGCCTGCCGGGTGTCGTTTTGCATAATCTTCAATTTTAAAACCGCGGGTATCCAGCAAGACCATGGCGAGGGCATCGCCTACGGCTAACGTGGCCGTGGTGCTCGTGGTGGGCGCCATATTAAAGGGACAAGCTTCCCGGTCGACGGCAACCGAGATGACTTCATCGCTGATCTTGGCCATCGCACTGTTGGGTTTGCCAGTCAATGAGATGACCTTGATTCCGAAACGACGGACGAGTGGGAGCAAATTCAGGATTTCTTCCGATTCGCCGCTGTAACTGAGTGCCAGAAGAATGTCAGCGGGTGCCAGGATGCCCAAATCCCCATGCATGGCCTGGATGGGATTTAAAAAGACACTGGTGGTTCCGGTACTCGCCAAGGTGGCTGAAATTTTTTCGCCAATGTGGAGGTTTTTGCCTACTCCTGTGACGACCACTTTTCCACCTGCCAGAGTCGCCTGAATAATCATTTCAACGGCTTTGGTAAATCCGGAATCCAGGTCGCGCTGGACCTTTTGAAGTCCGTCGATTTCCATCTGGATGACCTCCCGGCCGTGCCGGATGGTGTTGGCCAATTTTAGATTTTTGGAGGTGCCAATTTTTTTTCGGGGTAACGGACGAATTTTCATGAGGCTCAATTCAACTATCGCAAGGTAATCACTTAATCAATTTTCGAAAACGGCATCGGTAATCGCGGTGCCCATTTCGGCTGTACCTGCGAGGGTTTGCGAGGCATCCGTTAGGATGTCCCGGGTCCGGATTCCTTTAGCAAGCACGTCTTCCACGGCTTTTTCCACCGCTTGGGCGGCATCGTCGCGGTGGAGCGAGTGACGGAGCAGCAAAGCGGCTGAGAGAATTTGGGCAATCGGGTTGGCAATGCCTTTTCCTGCAATATCCGGAGCGGAGCCCCCTGCGGGCTCATACAAGCCGAAACCGGTTTCGTTCAAGCTGGCGGAAGGCAACATGCCCAGCGAGCCAGACAGCATGGCGCATTCGTCGCTGATAATATCGCCAAACATATTCGGGCAAAGCATCACATCGAACTGTTGCGGGGAACGCACCAATTGCATGGCGGCATTGTCGACATACATGTGTTGAAGGGTGACATCGGGGTAAGACTGCCCGATTCCGGTAACCACCTCACGCCAGAGTACCATGGTCGTGAGAACATTGGCTTTGTCGATAGAGGTGATTTTCTTATGGCGTAAGCGCGCCATATCAAAAGCCATACGGGTCACGCGCTCAATTTCGTGGCGGGTATAGGCCATGGTGTCAAACGCCCGTTCGTTGGGGCCTGTGCCCTCGCGACCCTTAGGTTGTCCGAAATATACGTCCCCGGTCAACTCTCTGACGCACAGAATATCAAACCCATTTGGGCATAAATCCGGGCGAATGGGGGAACACGGTAACATCGAGATGGGAAGTTTGGCTGGGCGCAGGTTGCAGAACAGGCCAAAATGTTTTCGCAAGGGCAACAGGGCGCCTCGCTCGGGCTGTTGGGCAGGCGGCAATTTTTCCCACTTGGGGCCCCCTACGGACCCAAACAAAATCGCTTTACTCGCTTCACAGGTTTTGAGCGTGCTTTCAGGGAGGGCATTACCATGGCGGTCAATGGCCGCTCCGCCAACATCGGCTGGAGTAAACTTGAGATTGAAGTCGAAACGCTTCTGCACTGCGCCAAGAACCTTAAGTGCTTGCGCCATTACTTCCGGACCAATTCCGTCACCGCTTAATACTGCAATTTGGGTCGTGTTGCTCATAGATGGGGGATGATGCCGTGAGCCGGTAAGGGTGTCAAGTCAGAGGTGACCTGAGGTTATTCGAAATTTATGACATAAACTTGCTGATCACGGGGCCAATATGGACTTTCAAATATTGCTTCCATGCCGTTTGAACGGGGGGCCAAGGGGCCAGCATTTCAATAGAATTTTTTTCAAGCTCAAGGATGTAGTGGCGAATACGATCTTTTTCTGCGTCGGTGGCTGACGCTGAAGTGAGCTTGCCGCGAGCGGTATCCTGTCCCAGATCCTTGCCATCACACTCGGTTTTACCCGAGGCATCCATCAAGTCATCGGCCATCTGGAAGGCGGTGCCGATTTGGTAGCCCGCTTCCGTTAAAACATCAGCCCGTTGGCCGTTGGTCCCATCCGCAGCAGATGCGGCAAAGGCAAATAAGGAGCCCGTCTTCCGCCTAACCATTGAAATACTTTTTTCCCAGTCACCCGGAATACCGCGTGTGATCAGCTCTTGCTCGACTTCGGCATCGCACATTTCTGAGGCAAATCGAACCAGCATCCCTCCCAACCGCCGGCTTTCAATTTCTTCCAATAGCTGGACCGCTTTGCATACCATGAGGTCACCGAGCAGGATAGCGCCGGAGACGCTTTTTTCCTGCCAGAAAGTAGGGGCACCACGCCGAAGCATGCCGCCGTCGACAACATCGTCATGCAGGAGGCTGGCCGCATGCACCATCTCCACGGCAGCTGCAGCCCGGACCAAATCCTCACGTTGGGCGCCAGTAGAGGAGCCTACGGTCAATATCAGTTGTGCTCGCAACATTTTCCCGCCGCCAATCGCCCTTGAAATTTCGTTGATCATAGGAGCCAGCGAGGAGGCACGCAGACTTTCAAACATTCGATCTCGCACATCGCTTAGGGTGGCGGAGGTCAGAGATGATGTTTTGATAGGAGGAGCATCTGCTTTCATGGTCGCGATTTATACAGATGACCCCCATGTATGGTCAACGGAATTGATAGGGATAGTATTGTTCTTGTGCCGCGATGGGGCTCAATGTTAAATTTTATTCCGTTTTATCGTTCTGCTCTTGCAAAACAAGGTTTTGCAAGAGCCTCGTTTGCTTAGTGAAGGAAGAACTGTGAATATAATACTGGCCAAGAAACAATTGTCTGATGATGTTTTTATGATGCGGCTCGCCTGCCCGCACATTGCGCGTGAACGCTTGCCTGGGCAATTTGTCATCCTGCAACTTGACAATGAATTTGGCGAACGGATTCCCCTGACCATTGCGGATGCAGACCCCGTGGAGGGGTCTATTACCATCATTTTTCAAACGGTTGGCAAAACCACGCATAATCTTGCCGACAAACAGGCGGGAGAAGCGGTTCAGAGCGTCTTAGGTCCGCTGGGACAGCCCACGCATATTGAAAAATTCGGGACCGTGGTCTGTGTGGGCGGTGGAATTGGTGTGGCGCCCTTGCATCCCATTGTCAAAGGGATGAAGGCGGCAGGAAACCGCATCATCATCATCGTGGGTGCGAGATCCCGCAATCTCATTATTCTCGAAGACGAGATGCGGGCACTGGCGGATGAATATATTGTTTGTACGGATGATGGCTCTTATGGCCGCAAATGCCTTGTAACCGAGCCGCTGAAGGAGATTTGTGAGCGGACGCCGAAACCGGATCTTGCGGTTGCGATTGGGCCGCCCATCATGATGAAGTTTTGCGCCGAAACCACTCGTCCGTTTAGTGTGTCTACTGTGGTCTCGCTCAACACCATTATGATTGATGGCACCGGGATGTGTGGCGGGTGCCGGGTATCGGTGGGCGGACAGATGAAATTTGCTTGTGTCGATGGGCCTGAGTTTGATGGACACAAGGTCGATTTCAATAATCTCATGCAACGCCTTAAAGCCTATCGGAAGGTTGAGGATCACGCTCACCACAAATGTCACCTCGAATCTGAGATTAGCCAGAAGGAGAAGGAATTGTTATGAGTCATCATTCGTTTGAAGACCTAGCCAAAGCGGCCTCCGATGAATTAGATGTTCTTAAAAAGCGTGTTGCTCCCTTGACCGCTCGGGATCGCATGGCTATTCCCGTACAGGAAATGCCAACTCAAGATCCTGCTGTCCGCAGGCGGAATGTCCAGGAAGTGGCCATGGGCTATACCCCGGAACAGGCTCAAGTGGAATCCCTGCGGTGTTTGCAGTGCAAAAATGCCCCTTGCGTTCAGGGGTGTCCGGTGCGCATTGATATCCCGGGCTTTCTGAAGGCGGCGGGAACGGGCGATTTTCAGGGCGCTTGCGATATCATTAAGCAGAGTAGTTTATTACCCTCAGTGTGCGGGCGTGTTTGTCCCCAAGAGGTGCAATGTCAGGAAAATTGTACGCTAGGTAAAGCGCTAAAGAGTGTTGACCTTGCCGTGTCAATTGGACGTGTTGAACGTTACGTTGCTGACCTCGAACGCGAAACCGGTAAAACCAAACCACCTGTGATCAAGCCGGAAACAGGCCGGAAAGTAGCCGTGATTGGGACCGGGCCCGCCAGTATTACGGTGGCGGCGGATGTCCGGCGTGAAGGGCATCAGGTCGAGATGTTTGAGGCATTCCACAAGCCCGGGGGCGTGCTGATCTATGGAATCCCGGAGTTCCGGTTGCCCAAGCGCATTGTGCAGGCGGAGTTTGATGCCTTAACGGCCATGGGGGTGAAACTGCACACTAACTTTGTTATCGGACGGACACGGAAACTCAAGGCCTTGCTGGATGAAGATGGGTTTGATGCCGTCTTCATCGGGACAGGGGCAGGCCTGCCGAAGTTCATGAATATTGAAGGCGAAAATTTGGTGGGCGTATTTTCTGCCAATGAGTATCTGACACGCGCGAACTTGATGAAGGCCTATGATTTTGAGCGCGCGGATACCCCCATTTATCGGACCGGTAAGGTGGCGGTGCTGGGCGGGGGAAATGTGGCCATGGATGCGGCGCGAACGGCTGTCCGATTGGGGGCCGAAGAAGTGCATGTAATCTATCGTCGTACCGAGGTGGAAATGCCGGCAAGGGTTGAGGAGATCGCCCATGCTAAGGAGGAGGGGATTATTTTCCATCTTCTGGAAAATGCCACACGCCTGATAGGCGATGAGAATGGCTGTATCACTGGGATAGAATGCCTGCGGTATGAATTGGGGGAACCGGACGCGTCCGGGCGCCGTCGGCCGGTGGAAATCAAGGGAAGTGAGTTCATTCGCGAGATGGGTACCGTTATTGTGGCGATCGGTAATGATTCCAATCCTTTGATTCCTCGCACCACGGAGGGGCTGGCTACCACTAAGTGGGGCAACATTATTGTTGATGATGCCGGCAAGACTTCGCTGGATCGGGTTTTTGCGGGGGGCGATATTGTGTTGGGTGCCGCTACCGTCATTCTGGCGATGGGTGAGGGCCGCCGAGCCGCCGCATCCATCAATGAGCTATTAAAAAAATAATGGTTATGATCCCTCAAAAACAAAGTATACAGCGCTATCTCCGAAATCAACTGATCTCTGGCTTATTTGTGTTGGTGCCGGTCTGGGTGACATACGTAGTGGTTGTGGCGAGTTTTAATGCCATGGCCTCTGTACTTCGCCCGATTGTGAGTTTTCTTCCTATAGAATTACCGGGATGGATTGAGTTTATAATTTCCCTCATCGCCTTCGTTTTACTGGTGCTGATTGTCGGCATCGTTGCAGGACGTGTGGTGGGCCAGCGTTTTCTGAGCTGGGGTGAATCTTTTATCCTGAAGATTCCCATCATCAAGGCTATTTACTCTGCCGCCAAACAGGTCGTGGATGCCGTTTCAGTGCCTAACCGGAAGACCTTTAAATCGGTGGTGCTCATTGAATATCCCCGCCCGGGAGTGAAGGTGATCGGTTTTCTATCCGGAGTGACTTCGGATGAGGAAGGAAAAAAATGGTGCCGAATTTTTATCCCCATGTCGCCGCTCCCGACTTCTGGGTTTTTGCATCTGGTGGCGGCACGTGAAGTTCGAATGACCGACCTCTTGGTGGAGGAAGCCTTCAAGATGCTGATTTCTGGCGGAGTGATAGCTCCCGATCAATTATTAACCCGTCCGATGGATGATCTCAATTCATGATGACTGTGACCGTAACACCATTTCGAAAGCGGGTATATGCGGCCACCAGCCTTATTCCCAAGGGGAAAGTGGCCACTTACAAGAGTGTGGCTGAATTCATCGGCTGTGGCTCGCCCCGTGCCGTCGGACAGGCCTTGAAGGTCAATCCTTTTGCTCCAGAAGTACCCTGCCACCGGGTGATTGCTGCGGATTTGTGTATCGGTGGATTTCAAGGGGAGCGTGAAGGAGCTGCTATTGGACGTAAAGTCCGGTTGTTACTGAGTGAGGGGGTTCTATTCAAAGCCGGCCAGCTGGCTGAACCCACGCGGTTGTTTGCTTTCAAAAAAAAACGCCATGAAAAATGACCTAGAGCAACAGCACTATCAAGCCCTTGACCGGCAAAGCATTTGGCATCCGTATACCCGGTTTTCAGCTTTAAAGGCGGCACCGCTTCCGATCATCACCCGGGGTGACGGGATTTACCTTTATGACGATGAAGGCCGGAAATACATGGATGCTATTTCCTCCTGGTGGGCGTGCAATCTCGGACATGGCCATCCTGCGATTATTGACGCCATCATTCGCCAGACCCGCGAGTTACAGCACAGCATTTTAGGGAACTTGTCCCATCCCCGCGCCATCGAGCTGGCCTCCATGATAGTAGGGCTGTTTCCGGATGACCGGCGCGTCATGTTTGCCAGTGATGGCTCTTGTGCGGTGGAAGCGGCGCTTAAGATCGCCCTTCAGTACTGGTTCAATATGGGGCAACCTCAAAAAAACAAATTTATCTCGCTCGATTTTGCCTATCATGGCGATACGTTGGGGGCGGTGTCGGTCGGTTATTTGGAATCCTTTCACAAGCCGTTCAAGAGCGCCTTGTTTCCGGTTTTCCAAGCCCCCTCGCCATGCTGTGGCACCTGTGCCTTTCACGCGCCCGAGCAGTGCTGTGCTCATGAGTGTATTGACACCATGCGCGTCCTAATCAAAGAACATGCCCATGAAGTGGCCGCAGTGATCATTGAGCCGATGTGTCAGGGCTCAGGAGGAATGCGGATGCACTCAGCTGAATACCTGAAGGCGTTGGCCGAGTTGTGTAAGAGCGAGGGCGTTTTGTTGATCGCAGACGAGATTGCAGTGGGTATGGGGCGGACCGGGAAAATGTTTGCGTTTGAATATGCCGGAATTGTGCCTGATATTGTTTGTATGGGTAAGAGCTTATCTGCGGGGTATCTTCCCATAAGTGCCGCCGTGGCGCGCAATGCCATCTATGAAACCTTTCGCGATCAACCGGAAGACCACACATTCTATCATGGCCACACCTTTGCAGGGAATCCGATTGCGGCCGCTGCCGCGGTAGCCACGTTGCAGGTATATGAATCCGAGGGAATCGTGGCGCAATCGGCGGCAATGGCGAAAATCCTTGCCGAAGAATTGGCGGCCCTAGCCACGATTCCCGGGGTATTGAATATCCGTTCACTTGGCATGATTGGTGTGGTGGAACTTGAGGATCATCCGAAAGGAGCCGGAACCCAACGCGCGATACAGGTCCGGGATCGCTTGCGCGCAAACGGAATTCTGTTGCGCCCATTGGGCCCCGTCATCTACGTCATGCCTCCGCTCATTACGCCTGAGCCGGCTTTGCGCTATCTCATCCACGCCATTGGAAAAGTTATTCGCGAAAGCTGATTCCGCGCCTCAATTCTCATTATGGCCTCTTACACAGGCAGGACGACACGGAGGTCGTCCCTCCATAATGCCTGTCCCTTGTCACTGAAGGACACTCTTTTGCTGCAGGCACTGGCGCTTCGACTTGGAGCGTGGCGCGGATGACCGCGAGGATGGCCTTGCGGTTGCCTGCGGCCAGCCAGCCGAAGTATCGGATTTTATGGAAGCCAACGGGAAGAATATGGGCAAGGAAGCGGCGGGTGAAGAGCTCGACGGGGATGGTTTCAGTCTTCTCGGTGTTGTCATCTGAGCGGTCGCGCCAGGAATAGGTGACCTGGCCATTGCGAAGCTCCTTGATGCGGCTGTCGCT
>JBBQNS010000100.1:0-14067 GCA_038330175.1 Kiritimatiellia bacterium | reverse complement strand
GGCTTCCGGTTGCCTGGCAAGCTCTACCGGACGGGATTTGTCTTACCCGCTGGGTTCCTATCGCCAATTTCAGTTGTCAGTTATTCCTTACTTCCCCAACAACCTCCCTTCGCGCTGTCCTTATCCTGGCGCGACCTAATCATAATCTTAATCGTAATCAACGGCCCCGTAGAGAATTACGATTAAGATTATGATTACGATTACGAATAAACCTTTATTACCCTAAAAACGTAAGTTAAGGCCACTACGAAATACGCAGAAGCTCACGAAGACCACGAAGAAAAAAATATTTGCGCCTGCGGCGTACTCGCCGCTGGCACCTTTGCGTGCTTTGCGTGCTTCTGTTCAAAATCTTCCTCTTGGTTCCAACTATGCTGGGTTAAGGCATCGACTCCACCAATAGTTGATCGATGAGAGCATATCCCCGCCCAGCTCGCTTCCTTGAGCGGCCTGGCGCACCATCGGTGCCGAGAAGATGGCCCCGCCCGGCATCGGCAACAACCCGATGAGCGCCGGCAGTGTTGCGAGGGTAACTGCGGGGCGCCTGAAAAAAGATTGAATCGAGGTGACCATACGTTCCATGCGACCCGTCTGGCGCATCGCCTCCGACAGCATCAGCAATAAGGTCATGGTGAGCAGCAGGCCTAACGAGGTCGGTTGCGTGATCCCCTCAAAGGCCACGCGACCTAATGCTTTCGCATCCTCACCGAAGAAGAGTCCTAGCGACAGCGCGCCACAGAATATGGCCAACCACAAAGGTATCTTGAGACGGACAAGACACAAAATAATCCCAAACGATAATAAAGTAAGACCTAGCGCTAACATTCAGAACCCTCCGCTATTTCTGGATGACCGCTTCAAACTTAATAACGCAGGGGTGGCCGTTCAGATCCCATTCCGTGGCTCCATCAGGGTTGCCCTCAACAGCCTCACACGAAACGCTCAAGGTCTCCATCGTGATATATTCCAGATGGGCCGCTACCGCTTTTTGGACTTCTTGCGGACCGGCAAATTGAACGCGGATTCGCTGCGTCACTTCTAAATCAGCGATTTTTCGCATATTTTGAAGCTTACTGACAAATTCGCGGGCGAGTCCTTCCGCAACTAATTCCGGGGTCAAAGCGGTATCCAATGCCACCACAATCCCCCCTTCCGCCGCCACTACGCTTCCTTCACGCGGCAAATACTCGATGAGCACGTCTTCCAGAGTCAATTCAATTGGCTTGCCATCGAGTTCAACCGTTAAAGGCTCGCCACGGGACAGGATCTCAATCTGCTCGCTCTTAAGGCTGGCGACAAGACCTGCCGCTTTTTTCATCAGAGGCCCAAACTTAGGTCCAAGTCGCGCGAAGTTGGCTTTGGTCTTAACGGTTGCAAAATCAGCTTCACTTAAACGGAACTCAGCCTCCTTGACATTCAATTCCTCCAGAATGATATCCTTGAGCTCGCTCATCCAATTGAGCAATTCCGCATTACGACAGGCCACATGGAGCTTCTTTAAGGGCTGACGGACCTTTAGATCATGCGCAGAGCGCAAGGTGCGCCCCAAGGCAACCACCGTCATCACCGCCGCCATCTGCCGCTCTAATGCCGGGTCACGGCGGCTGGCATCCCCCAGCGGGAAATCACACAGGTGAACCGATTCCGGCATATCTGCCGTTCGTAAATTGCGATAGACCGCATCACTGATGAACGGAATGAAGGGCGCCGCAATCTTGGATGTGTTAAGTAGCACATAATACAGCGTCTCATAGGCTTGCGCCTTATCCGCGTCATCTTGAGATTTCCAGAAACGGCGGCGACTACGGCGAATATACCAATTGGTCAAATCTTCGACAAAACGGACGAACGGACGAACCGAGTCTTGAAGATCATAGTTGTCCATGGCTTTCGTGACATTGGCCGACAGGGATTCCAGTGAACTGCGAATCCAGCGATCCAACAAATTCTCTTCCGCGCCACTCGCCATCTTGCGGGCGGGATCAGGTGTCCACCCATCCACATTCGCATAGGTCACAAAAAACCCATAAGCGTTCCAAAAGGGAATGAGCAGATTGCGCATCAAGTCCTGCACACCGACTTCTGAAAAACGCAGATCTTCGGCCCGTACCACGGGGGAATTGATCAAATAGAGCCGTAACGCATCCGCCCCGTAAGTATTGATGATATGGCTGGGGTCTGGATAGTTCTTGAGGCGCTTGCTCATTTTTCGGCCATCTTCAGCGAGCACCAGGCCGTTCACGATCACATTTCGGAAGGCAGGCCGGTCGAAAAGAGCCGTTGAGAGCACCATCAAGGTATAGAACCAGCCTCGGGTCTGATCCAAGCCTTCAGCGATGAAATCGGCAGGAAAATTGCTCTCAAACTGTTCACGATTTTCAAAGGGATAATGGGCCTGGGCGTAGGGCATGGCGCCACTTTCAAACCAACAGTCCAGCACCTCAGGAATGCGCTTGAGCGTCCCCCGCCCTTCGCGGGAAGGAATCTCGATCTTGTCCATGAAATGCTTGTGAAGGTCGGTCACTTTCTGACCGGAGAGCGTTTCCAATTCAGCCGCAGAGCCGACACAGAGGATTTCCTTGCCGTCATCACTACGCCAAACCGGAAGAGGCGTTCCCCAATAACGGTTGCGGGAGATATTCCAATCGCGCGCCTGCTCCAGCCACTTACCGAAGCGACCATCACGCAAATGTTCAGGAACCCACCGGGTCTGGCTGTTCGTCTTAAGGATCTGGTCCCGCATCTGTTCCACTTTGACGTACCAAGCCGAAATAGCGCGATAGATCAGGGGCGTATCACACCGCCAACAATGGGGATAGCTGTGATTGATCACGGCATGGTGGGTCAGCTTTCCCTCAAGTTTAAGCCGTTTAATAATATCCGCGTCAGCTTCCTTGACCGCCCGTCCGACATAATCCGTAATTTCTTCAGTAAACCGACCTTCCGCATCCACAGGACAAGGGGCCGGCAGCTTTTCAAGTTTTCCCACACGGCTGTCTTCTTCGCCAAAGCCCGGAGCAATATGGACTACTCCAGTGCCATCCTCGGTCGACACAAAATCGCCCGCAATCACACGAAACGCTCCCTTGGCTTTATAATCAGCAAAGTAAGGAAAAAGGGGTTCGTAGGTCATGCCAATCAATTCGGCACCCGTGGTTTCAGCCACCACTTCGAAAGCGGCACCTTTTTTGTAATAGGCGGCAACGCGGTCTTTTGCCAGATAGTAGAAATCGTCCCCATCCTTGATTTTGGCGTAAACGATGTCCTTCCCCAACGCCAAGGCCATATTGGATGGCAAGGTCCAGGGGGTAGTTGTCCAAGCCAATACATACAGGTGATCGGCACCGTGCACCTTGAAGCGAATGGTCACGGCGGGGTCTTGCACATCCGCATAACCCTGATTCGTTTCGAAATTGGAGAGCGGAGTGGTGCAACGGGGGCAGTAAGGAACGATGCGGTGCCCTTCGTAAATCAGTTCTTTTTGCCAAAGGGATTTGAAAACCCACCAGATGGATTCCATATAGGCGGGGTCCATGGTCTTGTAATCGTGATCAAAATCCACCCACCGCCCCATCCGAGTTACCACTTGGCGCCACTCACGGGTATAGCGAAGCACGATGCTACGGCACCGCTCGTTAAAAACATCCACACCCAACGCCTCAATATCACGCTTTCCGCTGAGCTTGAGATCTTGCTCCACTTCATATTCGACAGGAAGACCGTGACAATCCCAACCAAAGCGGCGGTTGACGTAATGTCCGCGCATGGTTTGGTAGCGGGGGACAATATCCTTGATGGTTCCTGCGAGGAGATGCCCAAAATGCGGAAGGCCGGTGGCAAAGGGAGGGCCATCGTAGAAAACATATTCTGGCGCATCTTTCCGTTGTTCGAGAGATTTCTCAAACACGTGCTGATGATCCCAAAACTCCAGAACTTCCAATTCCTGCCCTGGGAAATCCACCTTTCGCGAAACCGGCTTAAACATATTACGCCTCTTTCTCTTCCACTGCATGCCGTACCGCTTTACGGAAAGCGGCGGGGCCAAACTTTAATTCATGGGAGCCTCGCGTAATTTTGCAAAGGCTGATCCCCAATTTGGAGGCGATGGTGCGTTGCGCCACGCCCTCCTCCAACATACAAACCAATTTCCAGCGCAAGGCGATTTTTTCCCGTTCCCGCGGCGTCAAAATTGCCTGAAATACATCAAACACCTCGCTCGCCTCCAATTTGGAAAACACGGAAGCAAGCTCCCGGAGTACATAATCCGGTTGGTGATGGGCTTGGGTCATAGAGGCCAGGAGTGTGAATTACAAAATAACAGCTTAGAATTTGTAACCCAGATAGCCCCCGAATTCGATGTCGGAGAAATGAAATTTGCCTAGGGAGCCCCAATCCTCGAAAACGTAATAGGCATTTGCCTGAATGCTAAGCCGCTTTCCAAGCGGAATATTCAAGCCCAGCACCCATTGCCAATACATATCCATCCACTGACTGTCCCCCGCGGTGTAAGTCGAGAGGACGCCCAGCCCACCTTGATAAACGCCATCCTTCAGCAAAAGGTTGGCTTCAGGCGTAATGCCATATTCCAAATCTTTATTATCGTCAAACTCCGGAGTGTATCCACAGGCCAGTTGGAGTAACGCATTTTCCTCATGAATCTCATAAGCCACGCCGTAGGTCCAATCGCCGTCGGCATAAGGCAGGCTGATAAATTCCGAGTGTTTCACATGATAGCGAGCGCCCAGATCAACTACCTGCGCCGAGGCAGCCATGGCAACACCGGTAAACGTCCCGACCATCAGTCCAACAACTAAAGCTACTTTCAATGTTTTCATGGGCCGAATCATAAACACCACGCCGTACGGCGCAAGCTTTTTCAGCCCGCCTACGCCAAATCGGGCACAGTAGGAGCAGCGCTTGCGCGCGATACCCTCCTGGTGCCCGCATGCGGTAACTTGGTGAATCGCAAGAATTTGAACAGAAGCACAGAGCACGCAAAGGCGCCATCCGGCGGGTACGCCGGATGACGCGGTGGATATTGCAAAACACCATGCAGGGTGGTGCATTCCGCGAAGCGTAACCCGAAATCCTTCGCGATCTTCGCGTGCTTCTGTTCAAAACTCTTTTCCGCATGAGTATTAACGGACACACTTGGACTGCGCCAGAATTTTGTCATGCGCCCTTTTCTACTTTCAACTGGATTTCCAAGTTGTTATCAGGTTCAATGCGTCGCGAAAGCAGGTGAGTCATATGAGCCATTTTTTTGAAACGTTGTCTACGGTTGAAAAGATCTACGCTGCATTTGCACTGTTGGGAGGCTTTCTTTTTTTCCTACGTACCGTGCTCATGTTTTTTGGGCACAGTGGTGATGCTGATATAAATGGTGACGTCAGCGACCTTCATGGGGACGCTGATGCCGGCTTCAAAATCCTTTCTTTGCAGGGACTGACCTCTTTTTTCATGATGTTCGGGTTGGTGGCTTTGACTCTGTCCAAACAGTCCGGCGTGGCGCATGTCTGGGCGATTCTGTGGGGTATGGCGGCGGGATTGTTCACCGTCTGGATCACAGGGCTCCTGTTTTTGGGGATGAAAAAGCTTCGATCGGATGGCACCTTGCGGATGGAGAATGCGATGGGTCAAGAGGGCGAAGTCTATTTGAACATAGCTCCCGGGAAAAGCGGACAGGTGCGGGTAAGCGTTCAGGGCCAGCTCCGCGTTTTTGATGCCGTTACGGCAAATGATGTAGTCCTGAAGACGGGCGAGCGTATCCGCGTGGTCCAGGTCACTGAGGGAAATGTTTTAGTAGTGGAAAAAATCTGAAGTAGAACGAAGCAACTAAAAGGAGAGACGGTTATGTGGGCAATTATTATTTTGGCATTTTGTATTCTGGTCGTCTCAACGGCTCTTTATCTGGCCGCACGCTATAAACGGTGTCCCTCAGATCGCATCTTGGTGATTTATGGCAAAGTTGCAGATAATCGTTCTGCCCGTTGCATGCACGGTGGCGGAACCATGGTCTGGCCTTTGATTCAGGACTATGCCTTTTTGAGCCTGACGCCCATGACCATCAGCATTCCGCTCCAGAATGCACTATCCATGCAGAACATCCGCATCAACGTGCCAAGCACCTTCACAGTGGGTATCAGCGTGGCGCCCGATATCATGATGAATGCTGCCGAACGTTTGCTGGGCTTGAAAAGCGTTGATATCGAGGCGATGGCCAAGGAAATCATTTTCGGCCAACTCCGCTTGACGGTGGCGTCGCTGACCATTGAACAGATCAATCAGGATCGCGAGAGCTTCTTGGAATCGATTCGCAAAAATGTAGAGCCCGAGCTCAACAAGATCGGCCTGTATCTGATTAACGTCAATATCACTGATATTACCGACGAGTCGACCTACATCGAAAGTATCGGGAAGAAAGCGGCCTCGGAAGCGATCAACCGGGCCAAGGTGGATGTGGCCGATCAGGACAAAGTGGGTGCAATCGGCCAAGCCGAGGCCACACGCGAACAGACGGTACGGGTGGCGGAGAATCTGGCGGCGGCCGAAAAAGGCAAAAAGAAAGCTGAAGCTGATCAGCGCATCTATGTGCAAGGCCAAGAGGCGCAGGCAGTAACAGGCGAAAATACGGCGAAGGCAGATATTGCTGAGTCCAATGCCCTGCTCGCCATGAAACAGGCTGCAGCGATGCAAAAAGCCGAGGTTGCGAAACGTGAGGCGCAGGTCCAAATCCAGAAAGCGCAATATCTGGCCGAACAAGAGCGCCTGAATGCGGCAGAAGTCGTACAGATAGAAATCGATAAACGAAAAATTGAAATTTCAGCAGAAGCCGAAGCCGAGCGGATTCGACGTGAGGCCAAAGGACAGGCCGACGGAATTCTGTACAAATACGAAGCGGAAGCCAAGGGGGTACGGCAGGTGCTCGACAGCAAGGCCGCAGGTTATGCCTCGCTTATCAAGAGCTGTAATGGTGATGCCAAGGCTGCCGCCACCTTGTTGATGGTTGAAAAGATTGAAGAAATTGTCTCCAAGCAAGTTGAAGCCATCCGCAACCTGAAAATCGATAAGATCACCGTGTGGGATTCTGGTAGCGGGGACGGCAAAGGCTCCTCTACGGCCAATTTTATTTCCAGCCTGATTAAGAGTGTACCGCCGCTTCAAGACGTTGCCTCCATGGCAGGCGTCGAGTTGCCAGCCTACCTCGGGCGAATAGCAGACGGCGCACCTCAGGCGAAAAAGGACTGAGCCTAGCGTCTACCGTAAAAGCGGCGCCCTCGCCGCTTGCTTGGCATCACGTCTACCAAAACACCAAATCATTATTTCAGAGGCTGAGCTAAAAACGCAGACGTAAGGCGGACCCTATGTCGCAGTTAAGGGTCAACCAAAGCTCCCGATTCGTGGCATCAAGTGTGGCAAAAAAGTCGGAGTCCGCTGTAGCGCGTTGCCCATTCAGATAAATCACCGGCAGGCTTGCCAAAGTGAAATTAAAAATCCGGAATATTGGGTTCACGAGCGGTTTGCCGGACGCCGGGGTCAGCACGAGATCCACTGCATTGCTGGAAGCGGCTGCCTCCCAGACCGCGTACAGGGGATTGTACCCGGTTGGCGAGTAAACCCGCACTGGCGCATTGGTAATGCTGCGACTTGCCGGTCCTTGTGTGGCGACGGTGCCGCCCGTGGCGGTCAGAGTGGCGGCTTGGATGTTGCTCATTTCTCGTACAGCCGAACTGGTTGCTCCGCCCGGAACACCACCGGTATGCTCACCAAACACGATGAATGTGGCGTAGGCGAGAAATAATCCATTTGTGCGTCCTCCCGTCCAAGGCGCGACACTATTTCGATGGAGGTGTTCGCCACCGTGCCTTGCTCTGCGTTTACCGCCGACATCCACGCCATCGTGTACGGGATGGAGTTGGTCACATCATAGATCCAGCCGGAACTGGAGAGCAGGGTCAGACTCTCATTGGTCGTATTCGGCTGCACGGTGTAGAATTTGTAGGTATCCCCCCCACGACACGCCGCCGATCTTGTAATCATCCGGTTGTGGAAAACTGCGCCCGTCGCCGGCAAAATTCATTGTGCCGTAAGAGGGCCATGCATGAAATGCGCCCGTCAGCAGAACAGAATGACGCCCATCGCCACCAGCAGTACCCGTTTAACCCAGCGGATCGTCGTGTTGATCTTGTTCATAGCACTTCCCTTTTTGTTTGTCGCCCTTACGAATAGAACAGAGTGTGTTAAAAAAATATCACAATGTGATATGTCGTGTCAACACCGCAGAATTCTCATTCAGTGAATTCTCGTTATGACGTTAGTTTTTATTCGTAGGTGCGGAAGGGTGTGACCTGCCCGCAGTGGCTGCGCCGCAGGCGCTGCAGGCGGGTGTGCCGCGATAGGTTCAGTGTGTACCACCTGGCTGGCGCCAACAAGAATCGCCGCGCGGAGCGCGCCTCCTACATTGGGGAGAAACCAAAAAAATCGGAATGGATATGATAGCTAAATTACAATGCTAAACAGTTTAGCAGCGATAATGCCGACAGAGTGTTGGCGCGCAGTCAGACCGTTACCCAGCTAGAGACACCGAGCAGCCGAAGGCTGCTCGGTGTCTTCGTGCCTCGGTGGTAAACCTTATATTTCCTTGCTTCGTTCATGTTAGGAAACCCCTACGTAAATCAAATGCGCCATGAAAACACACATGCGAGAGATTATAAGCTTCAAGAAAGGAGCATCGCCGCCAGGAAATACCTGCGACTACGAAGAGGCAGGCAACAGCCTGCGAACAACGGGGCAGTCCAAGCATGACTGCAGGCTTCCTTTTTTACTTCCAGACGGGGCTCCGCACAATCGCCCGGAGACGAACCAACACAGGCGCCCGCCCGTGTGTCGGCAGGGGCACTTTCCCCGTCTTTCCGGTGGACAGCCTGTAATTTCCCAACAGGGCTTGTTTCCGAGCGCCGGGGCTCGATAGGCCGATGCGAGTACAAGCAACTGGACCGTCACCGATGTGGGCGTTTCACGCCACCCCTGTTCGTAGCTCTGGATGGCGCGGATCGAGACACCCAACGCTCGCGCTACGGCCGCTTGGGTCAGGCCAAGCGAACTCCTGATCTGTTTAACAATAGCCGAATGATCCGATTTTGTTTCCATAGTCACCTGCATGTGCAACATGATCCCGTAATAACCCGTTAAATGTGATTAGAATATATCACGCGGTGACATGCTGTTCCAAGCGGAAAATACCTAGCCCAGCTTAGCCGGAACCAAGAGGAAGATTTTGAACAGAAGCACGCAAAGGCGGCTGCGGCGAGTACGCCGCAACCGCATTATTTTCGGAATTCAAACACCTGGCATTTTCGCCGACATGTCCGCCGGAGTCCGGTATTTCCGGACATAGGCGGAAGGCGTAAACATTCCCTCCTTTGCGGTCTTCGTGAGCTTCTGTTCAAACTATTTTCTTGTCCAAATCATGACCATAATTCGATTGATTCAAGTCGTAAGGAACTAATAGAATTGGACGTTTCCCAAATCCTCGCCTAAGCAATCTGATGTCTTCCAAAGATCTCCTATACGCCCTGTATTCACGCGGCTCAGCAAGCTTCGCCCTCCAAAAGATATGATCTATAAGGGTGAGCTAATTCTTCTGGAGGGCGAAGCTTGCTGAGCCGCGTGGGCAGGTCGAATCATGCGAGCTCATCGAGGCCGGAACGTCTTAGCGAGGATTGTGTTCCCAACCCCTTCTTGTATCCAGCAATGTATGAGTGTACGGTCGCCCGCGAGGATTATTAAATGAGACCATTACAAATCGGAATTATTGGGATGGGCGGATTTGCAGGCGTTCATCACGACACTGTCATCCATCTGGAAAAGTCTGGAGAATTTCAACTGGTGTGCGCTTGCGATCCACACATGGAGGCTTTCGCTGAGCGGTTACAGGCGCTCCGGTTTTCCGAACGTGGCATCCGTGTTTTTGCAGACTATCAGAGCATGCTCGCATCGTGCCGGTCAGAATTGGACGTTATCACGATCCCCACCCCCATCCCACTCCATGCGCCCATGCATCGGGCTTGTGTGGATCATGGACTTGCCGTTTATCTGGAAAAGCCACCCACCCTTAACTACGCCGAGCTTGAGCAGATGATCACGGTGGAGGCCCGCGCTTCCCGCCAGACGTTGGTCGGCTTCAATTTCATCGTTGAGCCCGAACGCCAGTTACTCAAAAGACGGCTCGTAGCCGGTGAATTTGGCCGGGTACAAAGGGTTGAAGCCTACGCCCTGTGGCCGCGCAACGCCGCCTATTTTGGCCGCGCGAACTGGGCGGGACGCCTCCAACTAGACGGCCAACTGGTATTGGATTCCTGCATCGGAAACGCCATGGCGCACCAGGTACACAATGCCTTATTCTGGTGCGGGGTGGACGCTCCCTGGGCATGGGGTGAAATCGAACAGGTGCAGGCAGAACTTTACCGGGCCCACGTCATCGAAGGACTGGACACCGCATTTATCACGGCCTCGACTCGCCAAAAAGTGGAGCTTCGCTTGGCTATGAGCCACGCCTGCGCTGGGCCACACACCCAGGAAGAGTGTGTCGTTTGCGAGCGGGCGACCCTCCGTTACCACATCAATAACTCTGGCCCCAATGGCACGCTGTATTCAGTGACCTGGAACGACGGGCGCGTTGAAACCCAGGCCGCCATTGAACGGGACCTGTTTAAAATGAACTTTCAGACTTATGGTGCCTATCTGCGGGGCGAGGTCGATAGGCCCGTCACCCGCCTAATCGATTGCCGTCCCTTCGTACACCTCAACAACCTGGCCTATATCGCCTCGCGCAGGATCAATACAGTGCAGGCCCCCTTCGTGGTAGACCGGCCGGATGGCTTTTTGGACGTGGCAGGATTACCGGAAGCGGTTCAAGAATTTATCCACAGCGGCCGCTTTCCCAGCACCCAATCTTTGCCCTGGTCCGTTCCCGGTGGCATCGCAACTCCTAAAGACTTACCCACCTTCGAACAAACGGTGAGAGGAATATTGAATTGCAATGATTTCCTTTCGCGTCTTTCGCGTGTTTCGTAGTTTAAATTCTTTTTTTAGGTTCAAATATCTTTTCCAAAAAATCATGATCCCACATGAAAGAACGCCGCCATCTCCTGAATAATCCGCGCTTATCGCTCATCCCTACCGATCCCCGAATTTCAGGGCGATAAACGCGACGACTGCAAAGACGGCGAACACCCGAAGCGATGTTTAAAAGCCCGGCTGAAATGGAAGGCGCTGGAAAATCCCGTGCGATCTGCCACCTCGGCCAGTTTTATGGGAGCGGCCCGCAGAAGTTGCCGCCCCAATTCCAACCGGATCCCCTCATGGAAGCGCTTCGGAGTTTGCCCCGTTAGCGTCTCAAACACCTGCCGGAACCGCCGCTCACTAAGTCCAGCCATCCTGGCCATCTCGCTCACCCGCCACAGGCGGTCGGCCCGCTCGTGCATGGCTTCGATCAGCCGTTCGACCGTCTGATGGTGAACCGACTGTGGCTCCGCTTCGCGAATGCCCGCATGCCAGCGATGCATCAGCCACATCAACCCTGCCGACGCCTGCATCCGTTGGGCTGGCACTTCCCGTCGCAAGGCGACAAACACCTCCCGGCACAAGCCCGCTTCATCACGAAACTGGGGAATTTGCAAAGTGCGCCACAAGGGAAAAACGGGGGAGCCACTCAGAGTGAATTCAAACCACCAAAAATGCCACAAGCCGCCTTCGCAGTGATAGCGCCACACACGCGGATATTCAATCAGCATCAAGGATCCAGGTCCCGCTTCCAGAATTTCCCCATTTTCCCTGTGCACGAGTCCCCGGCCCCGAACCGTCCGCAGTGCAATCAATTGCCGGCCCGACGATCCGTGTTGCACGACATCATAGGAGGCATCGGCACGAACATGCCAGACCGTCTCTAGCGTCACCCCGCCCCCCGTTAAAGGAGCGCCACTCGCACTGGAACATTGAGACCACATAGAATTGCCGAATTGTATATGCGAATCTCCGTTCCGTCCATTCCTTTCCGAGATCATCCAAACTATAGTGACGTCATTTAAACAGGCAAGAGGTCGTGTGCTATACTTACGCCTTTGGCCACGACGGGCACGTAGCTTACTACCTACCTGAAAAGATAAAAGAATGAGATTACATAGGAAAAGCCGAAATGAGCATGCTTAAAACCGCCAGTGCATCCGCTGACATCATCCACACCCTAGTCCCCCGGGAGCAGATGCTCCCCAGCGCCCGCAAGCTACGCGATACCTACGCCTGTGTGCCGGGCGCACCGCTCTTTCGGAAGGAATTTTATATATGGGACGAAACATTGCTGCGCTGGTCCCATGAAGGTATGCCGCAGGGCCTTTCATTGGCCGAACACTTCAGCTGGGATCCGCCCGGCCAGCACAGCCTCGGTCAGCTCGGCTGGTGTGAGGCCGAATTCGTGCCCCCGTTTGAAACTGAAATCCTAGAGGATCGCGGGGACACGGAATTGGTCAGGGATTTTGCCGGGCGGCATGTCCTGTTTTTCAAGGGACGCCGTCACGGCTTCATGCCTGAGTACGTGGACCACCCGGTCAAGGACATGAAGACCTGGCAAGAGGACGTCAAATGGCGAATGAACCCCGCCTCGCCTGAACGCCTCGCTAATCTGGACTCCCGTATGGCCGAAGCCCGCACGGCTGCCGGTGAAGGCCGCATGATCGTGCAAAACCTGATCGGCGGCTATATGTATCTGCGCAGCCTCATCGGCCCCGAAACCCTGCTCTACGCCTTCTACGACATGCCCGACGTGATTCACGATTGCATGCGCACCTGGTTTGAACTGGCTGATTCTGTCATTTCGCGCCATCAGCAGCATGTCACCCTTGACGAAATCTTCTTTGGCGAGGACATCTGTTACAACCACGGCGCATTGATCTCGCCAGACATGATGCAGGAATTCCTCCTGCCCTATTATCAGCAACTCATTGCAAACCTCCGGATGCGACAGCTTGATCGCAGTCGCCACCTGTATATCCAGGTGGACACCGATGGTTTTGCTGATCCAGTTATTCCCATCTATCGCGATGGCATCGGCATGAACGTGATGAGTCCGTTTGAAGTGGCCAGTCACTGCGATGTTGTGGCCACCCGTGAGCGTTACCCAGACCTGGTAATAAGTGGCGGTATCGATAAACGGGTCCTGGCCCAATCCAAGGCTGCCATCGACCTCATGGTAGAGCGGATCCTCCCGCCTATGCGTCAGTCAGGCGGCTTCATCCCCACCTGCGATCATGGCGTGCCGGACGATGTCAGTTACGAAAACTACCTCCACTATCGACGCCGATGCGTAGAATTGGGGGGGGGTAACCGATACTAATGGGGCACTCACGCAGGGGCGCATACCGCAACTTGTAGGAGCAGCGCTTGCGCGCGATGTCCACCTAACGCCCGCAATCGCGACACACCCCACCCCATGATAGGCACCATGCTTACTCCGGCGGACATGTCGGCGAAAATGCCAGGTGTTTGAATTCCAAAAATAATGCGGTTGCGGCGTACTGACCGCAGCCGCATTTGTGTGCTTTGCGTGCTTCTGTTCAAAATATTCCTCTTGGTTCCGGCTAAGCTGGGTTAGAATTAGCATCGCGCGTTGCAATCCGATAGACGATCTTCACGACATTCGAAGGGCAAGGATCCCCTTTATCCTCCTGGTCCGGGTTATTCCAAGTACCGTCACAACAGAGAATAAACTTTGCGGGGTATCCATTCAACGCAAGTAATCCCTACAGGTTGGGGCTCTCCAAAATTGCCCTATCAAGAGAGGTACTTCACCACTGATTAAAGAAACGAGGGAAATCCAGACATACCCCTCAATCATGTTGCGGTATTCCTAGAATTCAGGAAAATTACACCGCGACAACATTCTCTTTTCTCTTATGAAATCGGAATTTCTTCCGTTTCTTTAATCAGTGGTGGATCTCTTCACCCTCTGGATGAGTGAGACTCAGTAAACTAGTTGAGAATATCATTTGCTTGATGGCACTACATGTTGGG
>JBBQNS010000099.1:0-14254 GCA_038330175.1 Kiritimatiellia bacterium | reverse complement strand
CCCAACTGGGCGACCGTTTCGGCCGCTTGAATGCCGGCGCCTTGTGCGGCATTCAGATTTTGTGTATTGCTATGGATAATCATTTCGCCTGTTTCCAAATCCAAAAGAAGAAAATTCGCCGCGCGTCCGAATCGAGGATCGACGCGATCGGTCATAGTTTCGCCAATAGCTGTGATGATAATTTTCATATATTAGTCCTTTGTTTGAATCAAATGTCCTCTTCTCCTACAGTGTCTACCATTTTGTGCTCGGCCAGGGCGCACTCCGGGAGAATGGCATGGCCGCTGCCATCCGCAGCATCCTGGCATGAAATGAGCGGAAGACGAGAGTGTCCCGGCAAGATAGGCCTGGATGACATCCTCCCTGTCTCCTGCGATAAAAGGATAAATATTCAGGCCGGCAGTGGAGAGTATGTCGAGAAGCGGCTTGGAAACGGCACCGCAAATCAAGACATCCGGCTTCAACTCCATCAACGAGTTGGTCTGCTGAATGGCTCCAAGCCCACAGAGAGAGGCATTGTGCCGGACGATGATCCTGCCGTTTTCTATTTCCAACAGAAGGGCATGCCTTGCCACGTCAAATACCGGCGCAATTCTCCCATTCCATACTGTCAGTATCACCTGCATGATTGATTCTCCATGCTTATGTCTTATTGCAATCTCCATGCCAAAACCTACGCAGCTTTAAATCGCTGTGTATCACATTGGTGAACAACGCATTGCAAATTAAAGCAATAAAGTAAAAATACTGATACGGTCTTATTAATGCGACTATATGGCGGATGTTAAGTCGCAAATTCGCAACCTTACGCCTCCAGGACTCAGGGCAGCGGAAAGAGCGCGGCTGAGGACAGCCGCTACTTACACAAGAGAGAGCGAAGCACGTGTAGGCGCCTGTGTCCCCACAGGCGCGTCTGGGGAAGCCCAAATTGTGCCCTGACTCTTGTTCCAAATCAGTAACTTCCAAATCAAGTTACTGGAGTGGCGGGGTCGCGTCGGGCTCGACCGTCTTGATCGGGAAGTTCAATGCCAAGTGCTTTGATTTTGCGAAAGAGGGTGCTTTTATGCATGTTGAGCTCGTGGGCCGTCGCTAATCGATTGTAATGGTTTCGGCGTAACGTCTCGCGGATTGTCTGGGCTTCGACGGCGTGTATGGCGTGATGTATGCTCCCGGAGGGAGGAGCTATCTGCAACCGCCCCATAAAATCCTCTGGTAAATGACGGGGCTCAATAAGGCCGCCCTTGCACAACACAAACGTATGCTCGATCAGGTTTTCCAGTTCACGGACATTTCCAGGATAGTCATGCGCCATGAGTAGCGCCATGACCTCAGAACTAACGCCGGCAAGGGCCTTGCCCTGAATCCGGTTGAAACGAGACACAAAATGTTCAACCAGCAAAGGAATATCCTCCTTGCGCTTGCGGAGGGGCGGGAGCTCAATTCTGACCACATTGATCCGGTAGAAGAGATCCTGTCGAAACGTTCCTTTTTTAACCAAAGCAGCTAGATCACGATGAGTGGACGTAATGATCCGAACGTTGGCTTTCACCGTTTGAGTGCCACCCAGAGGTTCATAAAGCCGATCCTGCAGGACCCTCAGGAGTCGCACCTGCAATGCCTGACTGATCTCGCCGATCTCATCCAGCAGGAGCGTTCCGCCCTCTGCCAAAGCGAACCGGCCTAGTTTATCCTTATTGGCGCCGGTAAAAGCGCCCGCCTTATAGCCGAAAAGTTCCGACTCCAGTAAGGTGTCCGGGAGGGCGCCGCAGTTGACCGCCACAAAGGGGCCTTTGGAGCGAAGACTCAGAGAATGAATGGCCCGAGCCACTAGTTCCTTACCGGTCCCCGTCTCCCCCTGAATTAACGCCGAACTCTCACTGGCGGCTATTTGAGGCAGGATCTCGAACAATCGTCGCATGGAGGCGCTACGCGTGACAAGGTCACCGATCGCGAACCGACCCTCCAGTTCCTTGCGTAGCTCTTCCACCAGACTCAAGTCGCGAAACGTTTCCGCGCCGCCGATGATGCGCCCTTTTGCATCTTTCAATACGGCGGTGGAGACACTGATGGGTATTCTCCGCCCAGCGGCATTCACGATAAACGTGGACTTTCCAACAATGGGAGACTTTGTTGCAAGGGTCTTCCGCAAGGCACAGTCAGCCTCGCACATACTGGCTCGGAATACTTCTGCGCAAGGCCTACCGATGGCCTCCTTGAGCGTAATGCCGGTGATTTCCTGGGCTGCACGATTGAATGAAGTAATTTTCCAGTCCGCATCAACCGTGAAAACGCCATCCGAAATGCTTTCCAGGATCGCATCCGTGGCGGTTGATGTTTTCTTTGTTGTGACTGATGGCTTACGTCTCATGGGTTCCCTTAAAAACTGTTGAGACCCAGTTTACTCCCCTGCCCCTGTTTCTGCAACCCGGCAGCGATTAGCCTTAGTTTTTGGGCGCATGACAAATTTCTGAAGGCACTCTCAAATTCCTATGCTTCGGGCTGAAAGATATATACGAACACATATACCGGCTCGAGTGGATCGTAAAAATTTGAACAGAAGCACGCAAAGCACGCGAAGGCGCCATCCGGCGGGTACGCCGTATAAAGTGAATATTGCAAAACACCATGCAGGGTTGTGTATTCCGCGAAGCGTAACCCAAAATCCTTCGCGATCTTCGCGTGCTTCTGTTCAAAACTCTTTTCCGCATGAGTGTTAACTGACACACCTGGACTGCAAGAAGAATTTTGTCATGCGCCCTTAGTTTTTATTCGCAGGGCCATCGTTTGCGATGTGCCGCCTTCACCCGATTCTATTGCTGCATCTTGAGGTGCGCTGGCAAGCGGCAGCCCTACAAGACTGATGCGTCTTTCAAACCTAATAGAACGGCTCAACTCACAATCTTTGAATGGCATAACCACCGTCCACCATGAGGACCTGACCCGTGGAATAAGCCAGATCACCGCGCGCCAGCATGGCGGCGGCGCGACCGACATCACCCGGCAATCCCCATCGACTCTGTAGCAGCAAGCCTTCGCCGATCAATTTATCGTACTTCGCGGTAACGGCGGAGGTCATATCGGTCTTAATAATCCCGGGACGGATTTCATAAACGGGGATGTCAAACTCGCCCAACCGAGCCGCAAACAGTTTGGTGGCCATGCTGACTCCAGCCTTCGTGATGCAGTAATCCCCGCGGTTTACCGAAGCGACGGTCGCAGAGATCGATGAGACGTTGATAATGCACCCGTTAAACGAGGCATCTGCGTGCTTCTGTTCCACCATCCAGTTGGCCACCGCCTGAGTCAGAAAATAGGGGCCTTGAAGATTGATCCGGATGAGCCTCTCAAAACTCTCCTCCGTCGCTTCCAGGATGTCACGCCGCTCATTAGGCGCCACGCCTGCATTATTTACGAGAACGTTTAACCGCCCGAAGTGGCGACGGATCTCAGCCACCAAGTGGGCACGGTCAGCTTTGACACTGACGTCCGCTTTGACATAGAGAATATCGCGCCCTGTGGCCCGCAACGGCGCCAGAGAGTCCGAGACCTCCGACGCAGAACGAACCCCGCAAACGCACAGATCATACCCCTCCTGCGCCAACGACAGAGCCACCCCCATCCCGATTCCACGGCTTCCGCCGGTCACAAGAGCGACGCGGGAGAAGTTTCGAGTTAAGAGTTTCGAGTTGGACGTTTTGGGGTGAGAGTTTCGGGTTTTGGGTTTTGGGTTGCTCATTTAAACTTCACTCCATTTTTTCTACATTGTTGTAAATACTTCATGAATCCACCCAGCAGTGAGCCAACCTCAGCGGCATTTCGGGAAAGATCATCGAATTCTTTTGCCTCAATCATCCCGGCATCCAAGGCCACATACAATTGTGCCCTCACCTCTCCTGCCGAACCTTTTGCAATTGCAAGGTACTGCCGAAACTCCCGGGTGCCATTTCTATCGAAACCTTCAGCGATATTCGACATAACTGAAACGACTGCGCGTCTCATCTGATCGCGTAACGCCCAATCCTGCCGAAATGGCGAAGTTGCCGTAAAACCTCATAGATTCGCTTTGTGAGAATCCGCGCCTTCTGCCAAGCCACTATGTCCTCAAACCTTGCAATGCTAGCCATAAAACTCCCCTGTTTAGTTATTTAAATACTAAATCAGTGAAGTATATAGATAGTTATACTTCTAAATGACACCACATTCGCTGTGAAAAGTTTTGAGTTTCGAGTTAAACGTTTCGAGTTAAATTCAAAACTATAAACACGAAACTCTCAACTCCTAACCCGAAACCCGAGACACGAGACCTTTTACCCCTTCATCTCCGGAATTTGCACCCATGATTTCTTCTCCCAGGACTCAATCCCCTTCTCTGCCAGTTGCACACCTTTGGCGCCTTCTAACAGGGTCCAGCGGAACGGCTCATCCTTGACAATGTGACGAAGGAACAGCTCCCACTGCACCTTGAAGGCGTTATCATACTCGCGTTGCTCTGGCACCTTCTGCCACCCCTCGAAGAAATTGATGGGTTGCGGTACATCCGGATTCCAAACGGCGCGAGGTGTCGCGCTATAAGGCTGGATCACCACATCCCTCAGCCCTGCCACTGCCGAACCTAGCGTGCCATCCACCTGAAGGGTCAAGAGATCATCACGGCGGACACGGGTACACCAGGACGAATTGAAGTGGGCCACGATATCGCCAGCCAGATCAAATGTCACATAGGCAGCATCATCAGCGGTGCAACTATAGGGCTTGCCTGCTTCATCATAGCGGGTCTCAATATGCGTCGCCCCGCGACAGGACACCGCCTGCACTTCGCCGAAAAGGTTATCGAGCACATAGCGCCAGTGGCAGAGCATGTCCACGATCATTCCACCGCTATCCTCCTTGCGGTAGTTCCAAGAAGGACGCTGCAGGGGAATGGTATCACCTTCAAACACCCAGTATCCGAATTCGCCGCGCACGGAGAGGATCTTCCCGAAAAATCCCCGATGGATCAATTCCTTGAGCTTCAACAAACCCGGCAACCAGAGTTTATCCTGAACCACCCCGTTTTTTACGCCAGCCTTCGTTGCCAGAGTATAAAGTTCATAGGCGTCCTTCGCGGAAACTGCCGTCGGTTTTTCGCAGTAAACGTGTTTTCCCGCCTTGATGGCCTGCTTCACCGCCGCCGCGCGACGATCCGTGGTCTGTGCGTCGAAGTAGACGGTATTATTTTTGTCAGCCATCGCCTCATCAAGATTTGTAGTCCAACGGGTAACCCCAGACCGCTTGGTCAATTCCTTAAGCTTAATTTCATTGCGCCCCACCAGGATGGGGTCTGGCATAATCACTTCCGACTCACTAATCTTCACGCCGCCCTGCTTAATGATCGCACTGATAGATCTCAGCAGGTGTTGATGGGTCCCCATGCGTCCGGTAACCCCGTTCATGATAATACCAACTGTATGTATTTTTCGTTCACTCATGGTCTTGCCTTTCGTTTATAAATTATTTTGACGGTACTGCCGCCGCGATTGCCAGGGCCTCGCGTGTCAACTTCGTGATCGTGGGCCAGTCCTTGGTCGCGATCAGCTTCTTTTCTACAATCCAGGATCCTCCAATAGCGGCCACTGACGGACGTTCGAGATAGGCCCGCATGTTGGCCAGGCCAATCCCACCTGTCGGCAGGAACTTGACGCCTGTGTGGGCATAGGGCCCTTCCAGCGCTTTCAGCATCGATACCCCTCCCGCCGCCTCCGCAGGAAAGAACTTCAGAATCTTGCAATTCAACGCCAACGCCTGCTCGACTTCTGAGGGGGTCATAATGCCCGGAAACATCAAGATTCCGGCCGCCTCTGCGGCCTTGACGATGGCTTCGTTCAAGCCCGGCGCAAGGGCATAGGCTGCCCCGGCTGCGGCGGCACGCTGCAACTGATCCGTCCCGAGAACGGTGCCCGCACCTAACAATATCTCAGGGAACCGCATGGAGATGCGCCTGATGGCGGCTTCTGCCGCCGCCGTGCGAAAGGTGATTTCCATGATGTCCAGCCCCGCCTCAAGCAACGCCTCGGCCAGCGGCTCGGCCTGATCCTCATGTTCGAGCACAATGACGGGAATAATTCGTTTGGCCATAATCCGCGCTAACATTTTATCCATTGCGTTACTCCTAGTTGGTTAAGGGTTTAGAGTTTCACATCCTAAGTGCACTGTCTCATGGCACCGACCGGTAGCGGAGGCACGTCGACTCCCGCTTTCGGGAGCGTGCCTTCCAGTTCCTGCTTCCAATGTGCCACGTCGCCTGCCGGGCCATAGCAATAGATCATTTTCAAGGGGGTTTTGCCAAGGTTACTGATCTGGTGAAAGATACCGCAGGGAATGTAGGCAGCCTGCCCGGTGGTCAAAACCTGACGTTCCGCGCCCAAACACATCTCCGCCGTGCCTTCGAGCACGAAATAGACTTCCTCCTGCTCCTGATTGTGCCACGGCACCTGCCCGCCATCCGGCTCCAGCGTTACAAAACCAATAGCAAAATTCTTTGCTTGAATGGGCGATACCCCACCCACGACGTTCTGAGTCCGGCGCCCTGCGGGATACCGACGCCCTTCTATTTTCGCAAGATCAGCAACAATCATAATGTCCCCCAATATTGTAAATAAGGTTTTTTCTCAATCATTCTTTGAACATACAAAGCCGCCTCACGCGCGTGGTAATCACCCCACATACTCGATTCCC
Source organism: Kiritimatiellia bacterium (assembly GCA_038330175.1). Taxonomy (GTDB): domain Bacteria; phylum Verrucomicrobiota; class Kiritimatiellia; order CAIKKV01; family CAITUY01; genus JAABPW01. The sequence goes on along the minus strand of JBBQNS010000099.1, from coordinate 7,540 downwards.
CGCAAGGGAGGGTCTGTCCCTTCGGAATCGTATCCCACCCATTCGGTCGGTGATAAACAGAATGAAGGATCAGCCCCTGGTGCCGAGGCGCCGTGCTCAAGTACGGCTCATCAAGAAGGGTATTCAGCACCGTCAATCCAGCCCGCCAGTAAGTTGAAGAAAGTTTCGAGTTGCGGGTTGCGAGTTTCGGGTTCGACTCAAAACTCTCAACTCCTAACTCGAAACTCGCAACTCCCGACTCGCTACTCCTCAAATACCTTCCCAGCCGCAGCAGACCCTGGGCAGCAATGGCGGCTGCCGAACTGTCCACGGGTTCTGAATTATTAAAAGGATCCGCCGGTCGGTTGCGGTATTCGCCCAGCTCATGCAGCCGGGGTGCACCCGTATCCCAGTACGGAATACCGTCGGATGACGTATTTTCAATATAGAAATCTGCCGTGGCTTTTGCCGCTTTCAGGAGCAGCCCCTCAATGGCACGACGGCCGCCCAGCGGCTTGAGATCGGCCTCCTTCACGGTCGCAAGAAACTCCAACTGCTCCGCGCATCCCAATAGAATCCAAGCCAGGCCGCGGGTCCACGTCGTGAAAGGAGAAAAGCCCTGCTGGGAATTCGGGCACCGGTAACAGCCGTCATTCAGGTTAAAAATACTTTCGTGGGCGACCCGGCCGCGGACATCATACGCATCACGCCCTTCGCCGTAATAGACATTGGTTGTAACCGTGGCACGGACATGCTGAAGCATCCGCTCCAGAAGCGGAATGGGTTGGTCATTTTCCCCGCCCACCACATGCCCTAAGCGATAGGCAACAGCCAGCGACCTCAGCGAGCGAATGGTGTCGGCAAAAAGTGAATGGGGCCCATTAAAGGAATACACGTACCCCCCATCCGGCAGGGCAGTCCACCGCCGGGCCTGTACAGCCCCCGACATTTTCAAAGCGAGGATATAGTAATTCCGTTCCCAATCGCCAGCCTCAAACCGCCCCTCATCACTCATACGCAACAGGTTCCCATAGGTGCTGATATTGTTAAACCCATGGTCATGCACGCCGAAATGGCTGAGGTGCGGCGCCATGCGCTCAACCGTATTGCACCGTCCCATATCGAGGAATTTCCGGTCACTGGTGGCATCAAATTGAAGCAATGCGGATCCATATTGAAAGCCCTGCGTCCATTCCGTCCACCCTCGCGAGGTGTATAGACCGCCCGAAGTAAACACGGGAGCCCCCCGTGCAGGGTCATAGCCTTTTTCGATCGCCCGGATCTTCTCCGATGACAGTTCCCAAAATCGATCTAGTTTTTTTCGCAGTTGAGTGACGCCGATATCTTGAATTACGTTCATGGTCTTAAAACCTCTTCCCTTTCTTAAGGTGCAAGATCAAAATCTGACAATCTTCAATCACTTGGTACGCATGCTCCTGAATGGCATCGAACTGGACGCACTGTCCCGCCTTGAGAAGGGGTTGTTCATGCGGCAGTTGTAGCCGGATCACGCCACGGAGCACCCAGCACACTTCCAGATCATCCTGATGAATCTCAGGATTAGACACCTGTCCGCCCGACTTAGCATCACCCAGCAGGGCGCGTACATTACCGTAGCGAATTTCCCGGAAAGTGAAAGCACCCGATCGATGACTCGATTCCGCAGCGCGATGGGCCGTCCGCGATTCTGAAAGGAGAAGCAGATCGGTAGTATTCATACCAAAAGCCCGGCTGATGCAGAACAGCGTGGAGAGGTCAGCCGAAGTCTGGTTACGTTCCAACTTGGAAATTACCGCCGGGGAAACACCGGTTTTTTTCGAAAGCTCCGCTATCGTCCATCTTTCTCGTTTACGGAACTCCCGCAATACCGAAAAATCGAACATATCTTCAATATCATGATCTGCTTTGGAGCGCTCTTTCTCGCCTTTCATATTTCTCCTAAGATAAATATGATGAGATAATATATTATCCGGGAAATATATCAAGAGTATTTCGCAACTCACCAAATCCTCGTCTAAGAAACGGGAACTCTTCCTGAAGCCCTTACAGTACCCCTTATTAATGCGGCTCGGCAAGCCCGTTACCTACTTCGAGTTCGGTTGCAAAGCGCACGGTCTTGTCCCAATTGCGCTCCTTGCGGACCACGACGTCATGGTAGAGAGCACGCGCAATGGCGCCCATCCAGAGATAACCGTAGAAGAAATACATGAGCAACCCCACCATCAAATTACTCGGGCGCGCCTCACGTTCAAGCGCAAGGGTAAACCAAATTTGCGTGAAGTAGAAAATAGCTGCAAATTGCCAGAACCAAAAAACCCACACTGCATGATAACTCAACTGACCGAACCCGAACAATGAAGTGGCCAGAACTATTTGAGAGACGACAATGGCCGTGAGGAAGGCTATAGATCATATCGGCCACTTCATATCAAGCGAGGTGCTTTGCCCCAAATCCTCGCCTAAGGACGTTCCGGCCACAATGGACTCGAATGATTCGCACTACCCACGCAGCTCAGCAAGCCTCGCCCTCCAGAAGAATCATCTCCACCTTATAGATCATGTTTTCTGGAGGGCGAAGCTTGCTGAGCCGCGTGGGTATAGGCTGAATTGGAGATCTCTGGGAGACGTCAGATTGCTTAGGCGAGGATTTGGGTTTGCTTGGAGCGTATTTTTCCGGGGCTCTTGCCCAGACACCGCTTGAACAAATGCGAGAGATGGTATTGATCGCCCATTCCGGCCTTCTCGGCAATCACCTTGAGCGGCAGGGAGGTCGTCAAGAGCAGATCCCGTGCATATTCCACCCGGAGTGCCCGGACATCCGCCATCGGTGTGCGTCCTGTAAGCTTGCGGTACTGTCGGATAAAATGAAATTTACTCATGCCTGCCGCAGAAGCCATCCAGTCGAGGGACACAGGTTCGCTAATCCGCTCGCGCACCTGACGACGGATCACTCCAACGAAATCCTGTTCGCTGCATTGCCACAAACTCATGAATTGAACGAGCAGAGCATTAAAAAGGGACTGCGTCAGCGCGGGCGTAAGCACTTTATGCGCTTGAGTCTCGGCGGTCAGCCATTCTGCCAGAACCCGAATTCGTCCATGCCGATCCCGCACCTTGACAGGGATATCCTTCGATGCCCCGTCCCACTCGAACCCAAGGAAAGCACTCTCCAATATCTCACCCGGCTCAGTCCATTCCTTATGCAGGATCCGTTTTGGATAAAACAGAATATCGCCTTCCACCGCTTTAATGATCTTTCCGCCCATCTCCACGTACTGAGCCCCATCCAAAACGAGAATCATTTCATGAAAAGGATGAGCATGCGCCCCCATCCTCCATGGCTGGTGTAGCTTTTGGCGTCCGATAGACAAAAAACGGGAAGTGTTCATCGCATACAGCAATTTTAGACAATAATAAGCAATCTCAACCATTTACCTAGTAACGGGAATATATCACATTACCTACATATTCAAAGCCGTAATGGGTTTGTTAAAAAGAAACAAACACCGGCAATTAATAGCAATATTCAGGAGGCATACCATGGCAAAGATAGCAATGATCGGGGCGGGTAGTCTGGTGTTCTGCAAGACGCTTATGTCGGATTTCCTTGCCACCCCTGCTCTACAAGGAAGCGAATACCGGCTCATGGCGCTGACGCACAAGCGGCTGGACAAGATGCATGATTTTGTTACCCGCATGATCCGCGACAACAAGGTGAATGCCACGGTCACGGCCACCACCGATCGGCGTGAAGCCCTCAAAGGCGCAGATTATGTCGTTGTCATGATTCAAGCCGGCGGCGTCGCTGAATTTGCACAGGATTACGAGATCCCCATGAAGTACGGCATTGACCAGTGTATCGGCGACACCATGGGGCCGGGCGGCGTCTTCCGCGCACTGCGCCATATCCCCGAACTCCTGAGCATCGCCAAGGACATGCAGGAGCTCTGCCCCAATGCCATACTCTTCAACTATGCCAACCCGATGGCCATGTGCTGTTGGGCGCTCGGCACCGTCCCCGGACTCCAGTTCGTCGGCCTTTGTCACGGTGTTCAAACCACCATGGATTTAATCGCCAGTTACGTTGACACCAAAAAGGAAGACATTGATTTTGTCGCCGCAGGAATCAACCACATGGCTTGGTTCCTTAAACTCCAAAAGGATGGCAAGGATCTTTATCCTCTGTTCAAGAGCAACTTTGAGAAACCCGGTTATTATGTCAACGAGAAGGTTCGTGCCGAAGTCATGCGCCACTTCGGGTATTTCATGACCGAAAGCACTGGGCATCTCTCTGAATACCTTCCTTATTTCCGCAAGAATAAAAAAGCCCTGGATATGTATTGCGATGAACCGGCTTTCGGTGGCGAAACCGGGGCTTATTACAAATATTCCAAAATGCTGGATGATAAGTTCAAAACGATGGATCCCCTTTCTATTGAATCCACTCAGCTCGGGGTACGCAGCGCCGAATACTGTTCCCACATCATCGAGGCCAAAGAAACCGGGACTATTTTCCGATTCAACGGAAACATCCGGAATGACGGCTACATCACCAACCTGCCCAATGGCTGTTGCGTGGAAGTACCAATCTATGTGGACAAAATGGGCATGCACCCGACGGTCATCGGCAAATTGCCCACACAATGCGCCGCGCTCAACATGACCAATGTGCTGGTTCAGGAACTGGCCGTGGAGGCCTGTTTCACAGGTGACCCCGAACTCGTTATGCAGGCGGTCGCGCTGGATCCACTCACCGCGTCCGTCCTGACGCTTGAGGAAATCCGCAAGATGGTAGCAGAAATGATGGAGGCCGAGGCGCGGTATCTGCCTCAGTTCAAAGGCCGCAAACTCCGCACGGTTCCGGCCATCCAGGTTCCGCCCAATGTCAAACGCCAGACGGTTCCTAACGATCCCGCCCTGGCCATTGCAAACCGTTTCGGGAAACTCGCACAAGCGTAAGTGTATTAACTAAAATCAATAGGATAAAAATATGTCAGATAAGAAACTGAAGATTGGATTCGTCGGAGTTGGGGGCATGGGACAATGCGCGCATTTGAAAAATTATGCCGCGCTCCCCGATCTTTGCGAGGTCGTTGCGGCGGCAGAATTACGCCCGGAAATGGCCCAAAAGGTGGCTCAACGCTACTTCATCCCCAAAGTCTATTCCACCTTTGAGGACATGCTGAAAAACGAAAAATTGGACGGAATTGTTGCCTCCCAGCCGTTTACTCGCCACGGCACCTTGATCCCGGATTTAATCAAATATGGCATCCCGGTCTTTACCGAAAAACCGATTGCCGGCACCCTTGAGATGGGTGAAAAGGTGGTCAAGGCCGTGGCCAAAAGCGGCACCTTCCACATGGTTGGATACCACAAGCGCAGTGACCCGGCCACTATGGCGGCTAAAGTGGAACTCGACCGCCTCAAGAAAACAGGGGAACTCGGAAAAATGAAATACGTCCGGCTGGTCATGCCCGCAGGTGACTGGGTAGCAGGCGGCTTCTTTGATTTGATCAGCTCCAGCGAACCGGCTCCGGCGATGCAGTGGGATCCCGCCGATTCCTCGTTGAGCAAAGAGAACTATGAGACCTATATCTCGTTCGTTAATTATTACATCCATCAGGTTAACTTGATGAGGCACCTGCTGGGTGAAAGTTACGAGGTAACCCATGTGGATCCCTCCGCCGTGCTGTTGGTCGGCAAAAGCAAAACCGGCATCCCCTGCACCATTGAAATGACCCCGTTCCAAACCAGTATTGACTGGCAGGAATCCGCCCTGGTGTGCTTCGAAAAGGGCTGGGTAAAGATTGAGTTACCGGCACCTCTGACGCTGAACCGCGCCGGACGTGTCACGTTCTTCCGCGACCCCGGGAACGGCGTCACGCCTCAGTTTATCGAACCGCAAATGCCCTGGGTTCATGCCATGCGCCAGCAGGCCATCAACTTCATCTCGGCCATCAAGGGAGAGATCAAGCCCCTCTGCCAAGCCGAAGAAGCCATGGAAGATCTGCATGTCGCGCGCCAGTTCCTCAAACATTATCGCAACATCTAATACTAGAAAGGAAAAATAAACCATGCCTCTTAAATGGAAAAAAACCTGGATTTCTGACGAAACCTATGAATCAGCGGGCGTCTTTGACGTCAATGGTGACGGCATCCTCGATATCGTGTCAGGTGCTTTTTGGTACCAGGGCCCTGATTTCCGTCGCAAACATTTCATCGGCGAAGTCAAAGCGTCCGGTGAATATTTCGATGATTTCTCAACCATAGCCATGGACGTCAACGGCAATGGTCGCCTCGATTTCATTACCGGCGGCTGGTGGGGCAATACTCTGCGCTGGCGCGAGTGCCCGGAAGACCCGACCAAGCCGTGGCCGGAACACATCATCGCAGAAACCGGAAATGTGGAAACCACACGCGCCTGGGATATCGACGGCGATGGAATGATCGAAATTATTCCGAACACCCCGCCAAACCCGGAAGTGGCCTACTATAAGCTAATTGTTGATGCCAATGGCAAGGGGACCGGAAAATTCAAGAAGGTGGTCATCCACACCTTCGAAGGAAAAGGCCAAGGCCATGGAATCGGCTGCGGCGACATCGCCGGTAATGGCCGCATGGACATCATCCTCTGCAACGGCTGGCTGGAAGCTCCTGCCGACCCGGAACACGGACGGTGGATCTGGCACGAAGACTTCCCGACGCCTCCGTGGGGCTGGTCGGCCAGTGACCCCATGCTCGTGGTCGACCTCAATGGCGACGGCGTTAATGAGATCATAACCGGTAATGCGCATGGCTACGGGTTGTGGTGGAGTGAGCAGAAAAAGGTCGACGGAAAACGGGTTTGGATACACCACCCGATCGACCCCTATAACGCGCAATATCACGACCTGATCTGGAAAGATATCGACGGCGATGGTCAACCGGAGCTTGTCACCGGCAAGCGGCATCGTGCCCATTGCGGAAACGAAGCCGGCGAATGGGATGATATGGGTCTCTATTACTTCAAATGGAATGGGGAATCCTTCTCGAAGCAGGTCATCGACTACGGTGCCATCGGGACAGGAAAAGGCTGCGGCATCCATTTTGCATTAGCCGATCTCCGCGGGAACGGGCGTATCGATTTTGTCGCCCCCGGTAAAGACGGTTTGTATGTCTACTTTAACGAAGGCATGTAGGGCATTAAGGATGGCCCGCGCTTTTAATCATTGGAGCCGGCGGTCTCCGCCGGTGGTGATTGTTGAGTCCGAAGGCTGTGCAAGCCCCGACAGGTTGCTAGTCCCTGCCTTGGAGGGGCTAGGGGTGGGTTTGAGCCAAAGGGGACGCTCATTGAATCAGAGGCCCGCCACCGTGCCATCGGCTTTCGCCTAAAAAATGACTCCATCGAGCATAATCAATTCGCCATCGAGGTGGTCAAACGTGCCTATGGCATTTTCCATGTAGGGCCGTGGGGGGGGGCGGGGGGGGGGGGGGTGTGTTGGGCGCCACAAAGGCCCCCGCCGCCAGCAAAAACCGGCCCACCAATAGAAGGGGCCCAAAAAAAAGAATTTTTTAATTGAAA
>JBBQNS010000098.1:0-14318 GCA_038330175.1 Kiritimatiellia bacterium | reverse complement strand
CCGATAGTTATTCGCCGATAATTTTGACCAGCACCCGCTTCCGCCGCATACCGTCAAATTCACCGTAAAAAATCTGCTCCCATGGGCCGAAGTCTAGGGCGCCGCCGGTTACCGCCACCACCACTTCGCGCCCCATGATCTGGCGTTTGAGATGGGAATCCGCGTTGTCCTCTGCCCCATTGTGGGCATATTGGGAGTGCGGTTTTTCAGGCGCGAGCTTCTCCAGCCATTTCTCGAAGTCAGCATGCAATCCGGACTCATCGTCGTTAACAAAAACACTGGCACTGATGTGCATGGCGTTGCACAGCAACAGCCCTTCTTGAACACCGCTTTCGCGCAAACACTTTTCCACCTCCGGGGTGATGTTGAGAAAGGCGCGCCGGGCGGGAACATTAAACCAAAGTTCTTTGCGATAATTTTTCATAACGAAATAACTCGAAAGCCACCTCATGTGCTGATAGATTTTTTAACACATTTCTTAAACAAAGAGGTATTGGAATCATGAAACCAGAAATTATTCTTGCAGTTGATGTGCCGGCTGCGGCAGAAGTGGCCCCCTTGATGAACAAGCTTCCTGCCGAACTAATCTGGTTTAAAGTGGGATTGGAGCTGTTCACGGCAGAAGGACCCGCCGTCCTTCAAATCATCTCATCCCGCCAGAAAAAAATCTTTCTCGACCTTAAGTTGCACGACATTCCCCGCACGGTTGCCAATGCCATCACGTCGGCTGCTAAGCTGGGCGTCAATTTGATTACGGTGCACGCGATTGGCGGACGCGCCATGTTGCAAGCGGCGGCGGAAGCGGCGGCCGCATTCGGACCCACGCGCCCGCGCCTGGTCGCCGTGACCACTCTCACGAGCTTAAATCAGGATGATTTTACGGACTTGGGAATCAACCGCACCGTCTCGGCCCAGGCGCTCGCCTTAACGGAGATGGCCCTCGCTTGTGGCATCGATGGCGTGGTGACCTCGGTCCATGAAGCGCCCGCCTTGCGCCAGCGATTCGGTACCGCCCCCATTCTCGTTACTCCGGGTATTCGCCCATCGGGCGCTGATGTGGGAGATCAGAAGCGAGTGGCCACCCCTACGCTGGCAGTCAACGCCGGTTCCACCTTCCTCGTCGTAGGACGTCCCATCGTTGAGGCGGCCGATCCCGGTCAAGCCGCACGCGCCATTCAGCTGGAAATCGACCGCGCTTGGCAGGCTCAGTCAAATTGATCGATGACGCTATGCACTATCAGCCATTCAGGATGGGTCTTATGGTAGCCTTGGCCTTTCAACTAGGGGCCGAAACAGTATATGCCGTACCTGAGTCTTGGCTGGATCAGCCTCTTTCCAATGCCACTTTTGTGGTATTTGATGTCGAGACTACAGGGCTCATCGCCAGTCAATCGCGAGTGATTGAAATTGGCGCCGTTAAGTTTCGAAACGGAGCCGTGCTCGAGCGACGCAACTGGCTGATCAAGCCAAACATCCCGATTCCGGTCAAAGTGCAGGACATCCATGGAATCACTCCGGATATGGTCTCCAACGCCCCTCCCTTTGTCGCCGTTTACCCTGAGTTTGCAGCCTTCACAAGCAATACTATTCTGCTTGCTCATAACGCCCGCTTCGACCACGACTTTATGGCTGAGGAATTAACCCGGAACCAGCTCCCCTTCCCTGCCGCCCCTATTCTTGACACGATTCCCTTATTTAAATCTTGGCATCCGGAACTGAGAAGTTATTCCCTACATTATCTCACAGAAACGCTTACCCCAAACCACGACGCCCACATCATCACAGACACAAACCTTCCGGAGGGCTCTCTTCGCACGAACCGCTTCCACTCCGCTCTCTATGACTGTGAATTCCTGTCCCTACTGGTAATAAAGGGCATGCAAACACTGCCACCCGATGCCACGGTCAAGGCGCTCACGCATATAACAGGTGGAGTTTATTATTTTGAACGACATCGTCGCCAGAAACTGCCACGTGAAAAAACTCCATGCAAACCATAATTCTCCTGACCATTTCGAATATCTTCATGACCTTCGCCTGGTATGGGCACTTGAAGTATAGATCGTCCCCGCTCTGGATGGCGATCATGGTGAGTTGGGGAATCGCGTTCGCCGAGTACTGCTTTCAGGTGCCGGCCAATCGCATCGGTTATGGACGTTTCGATGGCGCGCAATTAAAAACCATCCAGGAAGTGATCACCCTGATTATCTTCATGATATTTTCCGTTCTATACCTCAGAGAAGAGCTCCGCTGGAACTATATTGTCGGTTTCAGCCTGATCATTGCCGCTGTCTTTTTTGTTTTTCATAAATGGTAAGTACTAGTCCCTTACGACTTGAATCAATCGCATCTTGGTCAAGATTCGGAGAAAAAGAATTTTGAACAGAAGCACGCGAAGATCGCGAAGGATGTTGGGTTAAGCTTCGCGGAATACACCACCCTGCATGGTGTTTTCTAATATTCACCGCGTCATGCGGCGTACCCGCCGGATGGCGCCTTTGCGTGCTTTGCGTGCTTCTGTTCAAAATTTTCCTCTTGGTTCCGGCCATGCAGAATTAGGAGAGAAGTCAGGAGTCAGGCCACCGGACACTGGGGGACATCGCGCGCAAGCGCTGCTCCTACAAATTGCCATGTGTGCCCCCTGTCGTGAGCGCCTTACCTAAAATTAGTTATTGTATTATCTATATTAGATGTTTATATTTAAAACCTAGATTTGCCTTGATTACGGTCACCTAATGGTGGCCGGAGGCGAATGGTGGAAAATATAAAAGGTAACATGATGAAAAAAGTGTATTCGATCGCAATGGCAGTATTCACGTTAGCGGTGTCTGGAACTTTGGCAAAGGAAGCCGCCGTCCCCGCCGAAAAGCCTGATGCTAAGCCAGCCAAGGAAATCGTTCTTCAGGATATGACGGTTGTGGGAACCATCACTAAGCACGAAAATAAGAAAAAAGACGGATCCCCGTTGATGACTTGGTTCAATCTGGTTGATGAAGAGGGCGCGGAAATCCGACTTCCTAAGGGCAAAGTTGAAGAATTTGTGGGAGCTAAGGTCAAAATTACAGGTGGCGGTTACTCCATGGAAAAGAAGGGCAAAACCGTCCGAGCCTTCAAAACCATTACAACCATTGAAAAAGTTGAAACGCCTGCGGCAAAGTAGCTGGGCTTTTTGGGTAACCCTCCAGAGTACTGGAGGATTACCCAAAATAGTGGCCGCAGTAGCGGCAGCCAAGTAGAGGCGTAATTCTTAATTGGAAAGAATTTGTTAAAAAAACGCCAAAGAGCCTAGCCTCCTCCTAGGCAGGGATCTCAATCATCGGGATCAGGCACAGAAGCCTTCAACAACTGGGTATAAGGGTGGCGCGGATTCTTAAATACTTCCTGTGCAGGCCCCTCCTCCACAACCCGCCCCTTATACATGATTAAGACGCGCTGGCAGACGTAATTGACTACCGCCAGATCGTGGGCGACCAACAATACGGCCATGCCTCGGGCTTCACTGAGATCACGAATCAGGTTCAATATCTGAGCTTGAACGGAAACATCCAATGCCGAAACCGGTTCATCCGCCACCAACAAGGCTGGATTCAGGGCCAGCGCGCGCGCGATCCCGATCCGCTGGCGCTGGCCGCCACTGAATTCATGCGGGTAACGCCGCGTGTAGTCTGTGTCTAATCCCACTTGCTGAAGCAACGCTTTGATACGCTCAGGTCGCTCTGCACGTGAAGCCAATTTATGAACCGCTAAAACTTCATCCAGTGCGGCTCCAATGGTCATGCGCGGATTCAAAGACCCCATTGGATCTTGAAAAATCATCTGAGCACCCTGCTGGAACTCCTTCAAGGCACGGCCCTTAAGGCCATGCACATTTGCACCTCGGAACAAAACGGTTCCCTGTGCAATCGGCTCAATACCCAACAACGCTTTCCCCAGCGTAGTCTTCCCAGAGCCGCTTTCGCCGATAATTCCTACGCGCTCGCCCTCCGCTACCGCGAGCGAGATCCCATCCACCGCCGCCCATAATTGGCGTCGTCCCTGGTCATCATGCCCTTGGTACCGGACGGTTACGCCTGTTGCTTCCAATAATGGCATCGAACGTTGTGTCCTTCCTTCACACTTTCAATAATCGGCTCGCCTTGGCGGCACGCTTCCTGGGCCAGCGGACAGCGGGGATGAAACCGGCATCCAGCAGGAAGATGGGCCGGATGCGGAACCGAGCCCTCGATCCCTTTCATCCTTTCCACAGGCCGGTTCAGTCGCGGAACCGCCGCCAGCAATCCCTTTGTGTAAGGATGGGCCGGATGGCGCAGCACCTCTTCCACCGGCCCAGACTCCATGATCCGGCCGCAATACATCACATAAACGCGCGCCGCGTTGCATGCCACCAATCCCAAATTATGGGTAATGAGCAATACGGCCATTTTCAATTGCAGCTGAAGATCGCTTAGCAGGGTGAAAATTTGCGCTTGAATCGTTACATCTAACGCCGTGGTCGGTTCATCCGCCACCAGAATTCTTGGCTGACAGGCTAGTGCCATGGCGATCATGACACGTTGTTGCATGCCCCCGCTAAACTCATGCGGATAGGCTTTGCGTCGCGATTCAGGATTAGGCAGTCCCACTAGTGTCATCAATCGGATCACTTCCGCAGTCACATCCGGAACCTTACGATGAAGCCGGATCACTTCCGCTATCTGATCACCAACCCGCTGAACCGGATTGAGGGAGGCTGCTGGATCTTGGAAAATATAAGAGAGCGTGGCGCCGCGTAGAGCCCGAAGCCGCGCCTCGGGCAGAGTGAGGATATCCTCACCCGCAACCTGGATTGAGCCTGTTAAGCTTAATCCAGGCCCCGTCACCAGACGCGCGAGTGCCAAAGCGGTCAGGCTTTTCCCGCATCCGCTTTCCCCGACCAACGCCACGGTCTCATTTTCACACACCGTCAGATCGATCCCATCCACTGCACGAATAATCCCCTCTTCCGAAGAAAAGTAAATTTTTAAATTAGAAACGTTGAGAATGGGGAGTGAAGCGTGCATCTTTTAGAAGGGCAGGCCATTCCCGGGTTCATCAGAGGGCTCAGCCTCCTCTGTTGGGGCCGTGCTATCCGCAAAAGGTTCCGCCGTAGCCGTCTCGCCCTCTTTTACAAGGATCTCAATTCGTCGCTCCACCTGATTCAATTTGCCTGAACAAAGCTTCACCAAAGCCTGCCCCTCTTCAAATCGTTTCATCATATCTTCCAGGCTCAACGTGCCGCCTTCCATTTCCTCAACAATGGTTTCGAGCCGGGCAAGTGCCTTTTCAAAGCCGATCTCTTCCGTCACCGCCGTCTGATCATCCGTTTTCTTTTTTGCCATGAGTCACCTCTGATGTAAATTCGCCTTCACCCACTTTGGTTAAAATCTGATCGCCTGGTTTGGCCTCCTTCGCAGATCGAATAGCCCGGCCAGCAGCATTGAACGAAATACTGTATCCCCGTTTTAATACAGCCAATGGATTGAAGGCATTCAACTGCCGCTCCAAGCCGTGGACCTGCTGAACCCGGCTCGAAAATTCCAGCTTGCGCGCATGGGTCATTCGGACCGCAAGATCATCGGTCTGCTGTTGTCCTGACCGGAATTGGCGTTCAAGGGCATGTCGCGTCTGAGTCTGGAGTTGTTCCAGCCGTTGGCGATAAGCCCGTGCAGCATTCCTGGGTTCCCGGAACACGTAGCTACGGGATGCCGCCATAAAACGACTTTTCGCCTCCAACAGGGAATGCTTCAATAAACGCGTCATGCTTCGAGATTGATTGCGGAGCGCTTCAACAAATTCTTCCTTGCGGCCTACCACGATTTCGGCGGCCGCTGAGGGGGTTGGCGCACGTACATCGGCGACAAAATCGCAGATCGTAAAATCAGTCTCATGCCCCACTGCTGAAATAATCGGGATATCCGAATGAGCAATCGCCCTAGCCACAATTTCTTCGTTAAAGCACCAGAGATCCTCGAGGCTTCCGCCACCCCGCCCGACAATGATGACTTCCACTTCCCCCATCCGGTTCAATAAGTTGATGGCCTCCGCGATTTCTTGAGCCGCCCCGGCGCCTTGGACCCGAGTTGGTGCAATCACCACATGAAGGTTAGGAAAACGGCGACGCAGGACATTCAGGATATCACGGATAGCGGCACCCGTCGGTGACGTCACCACTCCGATATGTTGCGGCAACAAAGGAAGCCTACGCTTGCGGTCCACCTCAAAGAGCCCCTCGGCTGCCAATTTCTTTTTAAGAGCTTCAAAGGCGGCCTGAAGAGATCCTTTCCCGCCTTCCTCCATACGGCGAACCGCTATTTGGTAACTACCATCCCTATCATACACGGTTAAGGCCCCATGGGCCCGCACCCGGAGCCCGTCACGCGGAACAAACAGCAAGCCCCGCATATCACTGCGCCAGATCACGGCGCGGATCTGGGCGGCCTCATCCTTGATGGTAAAATAACAGTGCCCTGAAGGTGGAATCCGTACATTTGACAGTTCTCCCTCCACGGTGACGCTTCCAAAATTGCCCTCAATGAGCCGACGCAACTGTTTCGTCAATTCGGTTACCGTGAAGATCGGAGGCGCTGCAGGGCGTGGCCGTTCCAGAAGAAAGTCCGGTTGCTCCTCGTTCGGAGCGGAAGGCGAAGTCCCCGCGCCGAACGATCTACGCTCTGAATGAGGCCGATTCATTTCGGATGGTCCAGAAACTCCCTGATGCGTGTGATCTTGCGAGCCCGCCCCGTGGCTTCATCGACATCGATCAATGCGCCCTCTAGTGCCACACTGCCTTCGGCAATTTCAAATTTTGATGGCATCCCTGTGATAAACTTGCCCATTACAGAAACATAGTCCCGTCCGATAATGGAATCTTTCGGACCAGTCATCCCCAGATCTGTTAGATAGGCGGTCTTTTTGGGCATGATGATCTCGTCTGAAGTCTGGACATGGGTATGGGTTCCGACCACGGCACTGACCCGACCGTCCAAATGGTGGCCCATGGCAATCTTCTCAGAAGTCGCCTCAGCATGAAAATCCACTAGAATCACCTTCCCCATATTGGGTTCTTTGCTCAACACGGTGTCCACCGTGCGGAAAGGGCAGTCCATTGGCGGCATAAACACGCGGCCAATCAGACTGATTACCGTAACCCTACCCTTCGGGGTATCCACCGTCACCACCCCGCGTCCCGGACAGCCCGGTGCAAAATTAGCAGGCCGAATGATCCTTTTTTCAACTTCCAAATAGGGAATAATATCCTTCTGATCCCACATGTGATCACCCATCGTCAGGACGTCAGCACCGGCATCAAAGAGTTCACCGGCAATAATCCGACTGGTTCCTTTTCCACCTGCTGAATTCTCAGCATTAGCGACAATCATATCGACTTGTCCTTGTCGCTTCATACGCCCGGCGATTCTTGCAAAGATTTTGCGGCCCGGCCCCCCCACCATATCGCCCACCATTAATATCATCATCGTGCATACTCCACAGAGCGGGTTTCACGCACCACCATCACACGAATCTGGCCGGGATACTGCAAATCGCTCTCTATTTTTTTGCAGATATTCCGAGCCATGGCCATGGCTTCGTGTTCATTGATCTTTTCCGGCTGAACCACCACCCGGATTTCGCGACCTGCTTGAATCGCGTAACTCTTTTCAACGCCAGGAAAACCATCCGCGATGGCCTCCAGTTTTTCAAGCCGCTTGATATAGATGCCCGTGGTTTCCGACCGAGCGCCCGGTCGCGAGGCCGAGATGGCATCACCCGCTGACGTTAAAATCGCATAGAGACTTTCACCCGGCACATCATCATGATGTGCGGCCACAGCGTTTACCACGACCGCATTCTCACCCAAACGTCGCAGCAGATCAGCCCCAATCACGGCATGGCTACCCTCGATTTCATGATCAAGCGCCTTACCAATATCATGTAGCAATCCGATGCGCTTGGCCAGCGTCACATCCAAGCCCAACTCTCCAGCCATCACGCCCATGAGTTGGGCAACTTCGACCGAATGCATTAATACATTCTGAGCATAGCTACTCCTGAATTTGAGCCGCCCTAAAGTGCGGATCAATTCGGGCTCAAAACCATGAATCCCAAGCTTGTAGAGGGCTTCCTCCCCTGCCTGTCGGATACACTCATCAATCTCACCCTGCGCCTTGCCCACCACCTCTTCGATCCGTGCCGGATGAATGCGCCCATCTTGAATGAGTCGCTCCAGTGAAAGCCGGGCCACTTCCCGGCGTACCGGATCAAAGCCAGAAATAACAACCGCTTCAGGAGTGTCATCAATTAAAAGGTTGATTCCCGTGGCCGCTTCCAAAGCCCGAATGTTACGTCCTTCGCGCCCGATGATCCGCCCCTTCATTTCATCGTTCGGCAAAGCCACACTGCACGTCATCATCTCCGAAGCATGGGTGGCGGCGTACCGCTGAACCGCAAGCGTCACAATTTTCTGGGCTTCGCGTTCTGCGGTATCCTTGGCTTCGGCCTGCAGGCGCCGGATCAGGCCGCCCACTTCGTTATGAACTTCCGCCTCGACCCGTGCCAGCAGCGTGGCGCGCGCCTCGGCTTCCGTCATCCCGGCAATACGTTGCAACTTGGCCTTATTTTCATCCACCAGCCGCGCTAACTCCGTGCGTGTTTTCTCTATTTCTGCAGATTGCTTTTCAACTTCAGCGACACGTTGCTCTACAGCACGCTCTTTTTTGTCGATGAGGGCGACCTTCCGGTCGAAGTTGACCTCCCGCTGGGCAATCCGGTTGTCCAGTGCCATCAGTTCTTCACGCCTGGATTTGGTCGAGAGTTCGAATTCTTCCCGCGCTTTCAAGGCATCCGCCTTGGCCTGCAATGCCGCTTCTTTCAGGATGTTTTCCGCATCCTTTCGAGCATCCTTTAATAGCTGGTGTGCATCCTGTTCCGTCTGACTGGAGCGCACAGAGCCCACCCATTTTCGTACGCCATATCCAAGGGCTAACCCGATAACCACCGCAATTAGGGCGGCAATAAATACGTCCATTTCATCCCTTCCTTTTCATTCAAAGAGGCCCGCGTGTCTGTTATGGGGCCTAAGCCCTGAACTCACGCAACCTGCCTCAGCATGTTCGATAAGTCTGATCTTCCGTCACCACTACATTCATTCCCACATCTGTGTCGGTCACCGGCAATTCCGGAGCCAATTGAAACGAGAAACAAACACCGGCCTTACAATGGACTTTCGTCCCCAATCTGGCCAGCATCCGATCATAATACCCTTTTCCATGCCCCAACCGGGCCCCATCTGCGGCAAAGGCCACGCCCGGAACCACGACCATGCCAAAAGAGTCCGGCTTGGCCCAGAAGGGAGTCACCGGTTGGCGCACATTGAATCCCCCTTGAGTTAACGATTCATTAGGAGTGACCCAAGCAGGCATATACTCGCCGTCATCACGCACCGCAGGGACGGCGACACGCTTTCCCGCTTTCCAAGCGGCGGCAAGAATGCCATCCACATTGACTTCACCGGCGAGTGACATATAACCAAATACGACTTCAGCTCGTTGAAATTCAGGCAACACAACGACCCTGGCCGTAATCGCACGGCTTTGGGCCAGTACCCAACCCGCCTCAAGGCTCGCCCGCCGCTTGCGCATGACGGCTCGTATAGAATCTTTTGTCAGCATGGTCACTTCTTGAGTTCGTCGTTACCGCTACTCTTAGTTTTTTTTCGTCGCGCGGTCCACTCGGCCATACGCTTCCCAATTACATCCTCGTACCCTGCCGTCGTGGGCTTATAATACACGGCTGAGGTAGGGATATATTCCTGATCCACAAAATGCCCTTTAAAATCATGGGCATATTTATACCCCACATGCCCCAACTGCTCGGCACCCTTGTAGCTGGAACTCCGCAGATGATCCGGCACGGGTAAGACGCGACCTTTTTCCACATCCGCCAGCGCCTCTTCGATCGCCATGTAAGACGCATTGCTTTTGGGGGCAGTGGCCAGATAGGTTGTGGCCTGTGCCAGGATGATACGCCCCTCAGGCATTCCCACAAAGGCCACGGCCTCCATGGCTGAGGTGGCAACTGTTAACCCACGTGGATCGGCATTTCCGATGTCTTCTGAGGCGAGAATCACCAAGCGACGCGCGATAAACCGGGGATCCTCACCGGCATAAATCATCTTAGCCAACCAATAGATGGCGGCATTGGGATCGGACCCACGCACACTCTTAATAAAGGCAGAAATGGTGTCATGGTGCCCATCTTCATCACGATCATAGACCACCGCTTTTTTCTGAATGGACTCCTCCATGATCGCGGCGGTGACATGAATGCGATAGTGTTCATTGGGAGGCGTCGACATGACGGCAATCTCCAGAGCATTAAGAGCGCGTCGTCCATCTCCCTCACAGACTCTGGCTAAGTGGGCCAAAGCGCCCGCGTCGACATCCGTCGGACGCCCGCCCAAACCCCGTTCATCCACCAGTGCCCGGTTCAAAATAGTAATGACGGCCTCTTCTGAAACTGGATTCAGTTGAAAGACCTGCGAACGGGAAGTTAAAGGACTATTAATGAAGAAGAAGGGATTATGGGTTGTGGCCCCGATCAAAGTCACCGTTCCATCTTCCACATGCGGCAAAAGGATATCCTGCTGGGATTTGCTGAAATGATGGATTTCATCAATGAACAAGATGGTTTCGATCCTATCCGCCTTTTTGCGATGGTCAGCAGCGGCCAGAATGGACCGCAGGGAGGCTACATTGGCAAGCACCCCACTGGTACGCTCAAAACGACGGCTTGTAACAGAGGCGATGGCTTCGGCAATCGAGGTTTTGCCACATCCGGGAGGGCCATAGAGGATGATGCTACCTAATCGATCGGCTTCGATGGCGCGACGCAAAAGTTTGCCTTTGCCCAGAATGTGATCCTGTCCGACGACATCATCCAACGTCCGCGGGCGCATCCGTGCCGCCAGCGGTTGTAAACGCATCACATCGCTTTGCTGTTCACTTTCAAAAAGATCCATTGACCCGACACTCTCTAAGAAAAAAACCCCACCTTACCGCAGGGGCACGATCTCCAAGCCTCAGTTAGTGAGGTGGAAGCTCTATCTTGTGGTTTCCTAAGTCCCATACTAGATGGGCATGCGGGCTCCACAATATTCAAACTCCCGGATTCATATTATCGGGTTAGAGATTTCAGCCCATACACGAATAAGGCAGGGAAATATTGACACTCTAATAAAGCTTTACCCCTGCATCATCCTCTCTACGTCGCTAATCATACCCCTTCTTCATAACGTCCGTCAAGCAATGCGAGCCCCAAATTCTCACCTAAGCAGTCTGATGTCTTCCTGATATCCACAATGCACCCTGTATTCACGCGGCTCGGCAAGCCTCGCCCTCCAGAAGACATGATCGACAAGACTGGGATGATTCTTTTGGAGGGCGAGGCTTGCCGAGCCGCGTGAGCAGGATGAATCATGTGAGTTCATCGACCCCATATCATTGGGCTTTGTTGTATCCCGGAGGAATTGAACTTGATTTTAAGCCAATCTCCTCTAGTCTGTTTGGCTTCGAATCTGTTTGAACGAAAAGGATCTATATTTATGAAAAAAACAAAACCCAGTAAGACCGCCCCAAAAGTCGGCACCCCAAAACTTATCGCCATTAAGCACGTTGCAAAACCTTCCCTTCCCAAGGTCGTAAGCAAGCCGGTAACGAAAAAACCGGTGCTCACGCCTAGCGCCAAAGCCAAGCCGTCAAAACAAGCCGAACCCGAGGTGGTGGAGCCCGTTCACACGCCGATCACCGGTTTTGAAGCGCTTCGCTTGGAAATTACAGCACTTCGCTCCCAGTTTTCGCGGCAGATGGCGCCTGTCTCCATGGGCTCCATGGAAGAAGTGGACGCCTTGCGGCGCGTCTTGAATGATTTAATGGAGGCGCGGATGAATGATGTGATCCGTGAATTAGTCGCCATCCGGAACAGCTCAGCGTCTGCGGGCGGAGAGGCTCGGCGCATTACAGAACAGATGGACGCCTTACTTTCTGATCTGGGCGCCATGCGCTTCGAGGCGGAACGTCTGGAGCATGTTGACCCCCTGATCCACACCGTCTCTCGCGAAGCCTCGGACCCCTCGCTTGCAGATGGCATCATCATTGAAACGTTGCGACCGGGTTTTCACACCTCACGTGGATTTATTGTTGCCAAAGCCTTGGTGGCAGTCAACCGGAGGTCTTGATTATGGCGCGACTGGGAATTGATTACGGGACCACCAACACGGTGGTGGTATGTGCCGACCGAGGGCGTTATCCGTTGGTCCCCCATGTCACGGACACCGTGATCGGGCGAATCGCCCGTGAAACGTTCCCCTCGTTTTTCGTTTACGATGCCACGACCGGCTCCCTCCGCTTCGGCGCAGAGGCCGAACGCTCCTTGGCTGAACCCGGAGCCGCCCAACGCTACATCCCGATTCGCTCCTTCAAACGTTCCTTC
This sequence comes from Kiritimatiellia bacterium, assembly GCA_038330175.1. Classification (GTDB taxonomy): domain Bacteria; phylum Verrucomicrobiota; class Kiritimatiellia; order CAIKKV01; family CAITUY01; genus JAABPW01. The sequence continues at coordinate 1,814 of JBBQNS010000098.1, read as the reverse complement.
CGGAACTATGTGGATGGAATGCGGATTGCCACCGACTCCATTCCCGGCGGCCTGGATATGCATGACGCCTTCCGTCAATTCGCGCAGGCGATCTACGCCTCCGTACGTTCCTCAGGCATTGTGGGCACCCATGAGCCCCTGGAAACCATTCTGACTTGGCCCGCCAATGCCAATGGGTCGCAACGTCATTTTACTCGATCGGCCTTCAAGGAGGCTGGTTTCACCATTATTGGCACGCTAAATGAACCTTCCGCCGCAGCCATTGAACTGGCGGATCGCATGGTGCATGGCAACCGCGCCAAGGCCCGGCAGACCAAAATGACGGTAGCTGTGTTTGATTTGGGTGGCGGCACTTTTGATGCCTCTGTTGTACGGATCAATGCGGCCGACTATACGGTACTCAGTTCAGCGGGGATTGAAAACCTGGGGGGCGACGATTTTGATGCCGTCCTGGCAGAGTTATTTTGTGAGAAGTTGAAAATGGACTTCTCTTCGATCTCACCCTTTCATCGCAATATGCTTCTCTTGCATGCATGCCGGGAGAAAGAGCGCCTTAGCGCAGGCCAATCCCGGACCCTTTCCTTTGATCCCGAGGAGATCGGGCTTCCTGGCGACAGCGTAAAAGTCATTGCCGCCGCTTACGAAAAACGCCTAACGGAGTTAATCGAGCCTGCCGTGGCGAAACTTGAAGAAGTCATCGCGGCCGCTGGAACCGATGTGCTGGAAACCATTTATCTGGTGGGCGGTTCGTCCCGGCTCCCCCTGGTCAGCAAACTTATTGCGAACCGCTTTCCCTCTGTAAAACTATTTACTACGGACAAACCTTTCAGCGCCACCGCCATGGGTGCGGCCATCCAAAGCGTTGAGACCATGCGGGTTAACGAAGTGTTTGCCCGGCATTTTGGAGTCATCCGGCTGGCAGATCACGGCACCCGTGATATTTTTGTTCCTGTCTTTCAGGCGGGATTACGCCTTCCAGCCCGAGGAGAAGCCCCCATTTCGACTACGGTACGGTACCAGCCTTGCCACAATATCGGGCGCTTCCGTTATCTGGAATGTACGGCCATAGATCTCGAGGGCCGACCGAAGGCGGGGTTGCGCACCTGGTCCGAAATTCTCTTTCCTTACGACCCCGCCCTCCCCGTCAATGCGACCTTGACGCCCGATCAGATCACCCAGAGAACCGATCTGGCAGGTGAGGCGGTGGAAATCTATAGTTGCGACAGCGATGGAATTATTTCCGTGCAGATTAAGCGAGCCGATGGGCAGTCGCGCACGTTTGAAGTGTTCAGATCCTAAAACCGAGCATACATGACAGATAACTCAAAACCGATAACAGAAGCCTTGCCGCTGGTTCAGCGTGATCCTTATCTCCAGCCATTTGAACCCGTCATGCGTCGTCGCCTTCAACTTGCAACTGAGACTGAAGAACGATTGACGCTCGGCAAAATGTCCCTGGCCAATTTTGCGGCTGGACATGAGTTTTTCGGGCTTCATCGACTTGCCGACGGGAGCTGGGTTATTCGCGAATGGGCGCCCAATGCCACCGCCATTAACTTGATTGGCGATTTCAACCAATGGAAATCGGTCCCTGATTTTTCTTTTAGCAAGACGTCTGCCACCGGAACTTGGGAATTGAAGCTTCCCGGGAACGCCTTGAAACACGGCGACCTTTTCAAACTGCTCATAGCTTGGCCCGGGGGATGGGCGGAACGTATTCCCTCTTATGTCCGTCGCGCCGTTCAAGATGACCACACCAAAATCTTCAGCGCCCAAGTCTGGTGGCCCGATCAACCGTATGTCTGGAAGAACGG
>JBBQNS010000097.1:0-14478 GCA_038330175.1 Kiritimatiellia bacterium | reverse complement strand
GCGATACCACATGATAGTACGCCGACATTTCCTCAATAATTCGAGCTTTACGCATAGATGGCCTCCTCTCGCCTTTCTATACATAACGGAAATATGTCTATATTATTGTAAATATAATTCTACTATTAGCCTGTCCCTGGGGAATCGTCCCTGGGGAATCTGTCCCTGGGGAATCTCACAAGTCGAAGTTGATCTGTGGTGGGCGGCATCGATGCCAATAACCCAAACTCACATGTATGGCGGACCTCCTCCAAATCGTTGGGCCTGGCGAGCAACTGACGCAGCCCAGCGCCTAACCCACGAGCAAGGTTACGCCAATCATCTGGGAACTTGGACTGTATCGCCCGTTGCCATTGGGCGGGCCATGAAAGCAGTGCATCCTCATCGCGCCGAATACTGAGCCGGGTAATGGCCAGAACTCGGCCGAGATCCTTGTTGCTACGCCGAATTTCTCGTTCAGCGATCAAGCCACTCATAGTCTCACTGCGTACCTCGGGATGATCAAGTAGATTGACCAGCGCCATCAATTCAGGTCTGGCAACATATAAACCCATAGGAGTGGAAATCGGCTCGAAACTGGCGAGCGCAAGGAACCCGAAACTACATAGCCCAAAATCGCCATGGGTCGTATGGAGCCGAGACCATTGTGGATTGCGTTGAGTCGAGGATTCGGGAACCGCAAGAAGTTCGATAAACCAGTCCGATTTTCCCGGTGGGTTCAAACGAACGGCAGGAAGTCGATCGTCTGCTGTTGCAGGGTTGCCAGGCGTCGGCCATTTTAAGTCGGCACGAAACGTCCACTTCGCCTCAAATAATCGTTCAGTAATCGCTATGCCGGCTGGGATCGCCCGCACCCGAGGTGACAATAAAAAATCCGCATCCTTCGTACGAACCATGAGCGCCCGGTCTTTGCCAAAAAAATGATACCCGGAAGCTAGACTACCAATAATGATGACGTTCTCCCTGCAATCAACCGGAATGGCACTGGCGATTTCTGCAAGCACGGCATGAGGGGAAATCAGTTTTACGGTATCTTCGACAACACTCATATCTGGCCTTTCGCCGCCGGAAATGAGTTCATAAAATCACGCGCCTGGGGCTCAAGTCGCGCTTCATGAAGATCAAGAAGGCATTCCACCGGGTCTGCCCACGGGAGGCCTTCCTTGTTCGGTTGAAAGAGCGGGTTTGCTCGACGCACGATATGTATGACCAGCGAGGGTGACTCATCGCGATGCTGCGTAATCTCCAGCGCAGGATCAATTTGTTCCACGAAACCCAAGTCGACACCCTTATGAACGCAGTGCAGGCATAAGTCCAACCGCGGATTACCGACAAGATCAAGATCCGGCTGATAGTGTTTCGCGCCCCACACGCCGCCCACGGCCAGATCGTTGCGCCCAAGTTTCTGGAGCCGACGCAGTAGAGACTCAGGAGATCGCGGCTGACCGGATCGATCAACAAAGCGAACGGTGGATCTGACTGTTTCCATAACGGCGACCAATCGGCCCCATTCGTCCTTCGGAAAATGACTTAACTCCACGCGCCGGTCGGAATGTCTCCGTAAACAGTAATCCAGTCGCCGAAGAGCATCCCGAACTGTTGGATGACTGCACCCCACAGTTTTCATAAGCCAGTCGCTCGTCATGGGGCCACACCCAAGCAACCATTGATGCATCAGGATCTCAAAAATGGCGTAGAAGGACTCGCGCGGCTTGGTCGATTGCGAGTGCTCAAGCACAAGTTGATCAAGCCAGTAACGAAAGTCGTCTCCCAGTGCCGCAGGAAGGCCGATGTATAGTTTTTCTCTCGCTAAGGCGACCGTCATCCTGCACATCACGTCTGGATGAAGAGCCTTTTCAGCGAATTCCCATTCCCTGCGCATCCGTTCATCCGCAATCCTCGAGTCCACCAGTACAATGAGTCCATGTTCATCGGGATTCATGGTTAACCAGTAAGCCAACCCAAGGATGCTGGCGCGTAAGTTCCGGAAACCATGAGTATCGGTTAGCACCTCAACCCAAAGGCCTTTTTTCCAACAGCCATCCGGCTTGTACCCAACCTCTTTCTTCCGACGACTTTCTGTTAGATTGGACTTCATAGCGACTAAGTTGCCACTTTACATGAGAAGTTGCAACTACATATTAATGTTGCAACTACATATTTCGCTTTTCTATTGCCGATTGATACATTCTATCGGTAACACTATACCTACCAACGGCATATGAATGAAGAAACCGACTACTGGCTTCCCGGTAGCTGTACGGATCGCTTCAGCGTATGCCATTAACTGCCCGACATAACCGGCGGCTTTTTCAATGGCCCTTTCCCGGCCGCCGGGGAAACTCTTGTGGTCAATCACCACGTAACCGGTGCTGGTTTCAAGAACAAGGTCGGCTATACCCCTGAGAATCGAGCCGTCATTCATGCGCATTCGTAACGGCCATTCTCGATGCCATTTGGCACCGGGCCAGGTTTGGTCTACCCAATCGCGAAATGAAGTACCGGCATTTACTAAATCTTTGGGATCTACGGATGAAGCGATATCCCAGCGGGTGAGTAATCCGCTGGCAATGGCCATGCGCTGCGCCGGAGTCAGGTCTGGCCGGTCGGCTGCGAGAAAACCGTGGATTGCATTACCCACAATGTCCATTTCTGGTTGGCCGCTTACCAGGAAGCGTGGGCCGATCTCAATGACTGTACCGACTTTGCCTTTGGCATTTATTGCTGATGGCTGAACGTATTCGGGGGGATATTCGGGCAACTTGCTGGGCCATTCTACCCATTCGCCGGGAACGCGTTTGGCCGGGCTAGGTTCAATCGGTGCGGCCGTGCGGATCTTGACCTTGAACGTCTTGCCTGCCCAGGTAACGGTATCACTGCTCGGCTCGATAAGGAGTAGTTCGCCAGATTTGTCGATTAGTTCCTTGCGGCTTGAATCAATCGCATCATGGTCATGATCCGAAGAAAAAGAAATTTGAACAGAAGCTCGCGAAGACCGCGAAGGAAAAATTTGTTGCGCCTGCGGCGTACTCGCCGCTGGCGACCTGCCATGCGCTTGCCGAACGGGCTTTGCGTGCTCTGCGTGCTTCTGTTCAAAATCTTCCTCTTGGCTCCGGTTATGCCGGGTTAAGAGAGCGGTGACGCCTTGATTAATCTTTCCCTCTCTGGCCGCAAGTATCAGGCGATCCCGGGCGCGGGTCCAGACGACATAGAGCAAGCGTAGGTTCTGGCGTTGGGCATCTTCGATTGCCTTCAGGCTGGTCGGGTGTTGCGCGAGCCGCTCATGAAAGGCCGTCTTTGAGATTTTGCCGTAAGGACTCGGCCAGTAGCGAAGCCACCGGTCGGCCAGAGGGTTTCGTATATCAAATTGGGTCGCGTCACTAACTAACTGAATACCCAGCGCATTGACGTCTGGGGGACCGTCGAGTTCATAGATGACTGTAATCGGCCACTCGCGCCCTTTGGCGGCGTGCCAGGTACTGACTCGGACGGCATTCTTCCCGGCAAGTGTCGCGCGCATATCCTGATCTTCCGCCTTAAGCTCCCCAAGGTAGGCGATCAAACCGGCCGGTGTACACCCTGCCCCTTCTGCGGCACAGACGGCCACATAGCCTACCGCGTGCCCTCGCAATGCCTCCAAATTACCCAGCCTGATATCGGCATCACCCCAACGCAGACACATGTTGCGGATGCCTATGGCCTCCATGATAAAATCGAGTGCCGCCACAGCACCGGCGGCAGGGTTGGCCTCTTTAGCTGCCCGGATTTTCACAATCACCGGGAGTGACTCAAAGGCCGCGATCCCCGGTTTGGCCATGATGGCGTCAAGCCAGTCATTGCCGTTATCGGGGTATTCAATGATTCGCGCCAGTTCAGCGGCAGCCAGCGCGTCTCGGGTATCAACCCACAACCGGAGCGCGGCAAATGCTAGGCGTCCCTCTGCCGTGGCCATGAGGCCGGACTGCGCCAGTTCAACGGGAATGCCCAATGCCGCAAGGGCTGCCGCCACGTTCGCACAGGCGAAATTGTGAAAGCATAGCACGGCAACGTCGCCGGCCTCGACAGGTCGGGGCAGGCCCGAGGTTTTATCCCACACCTTGACGGTTTTGTCGGACACCATTTCCTTAAGGGCGGCAGCAACCGCAGTGGCATCATCCGCCTGATTCTTTGTCGGAAGATTCCACCGCTCCACAATGGGCCCCAGTCCCGCCGGCTCGGTGGCTTTCTTGGGCGAAGGGCCAATTCGAACGCGCTCGGGCGGTATTCCGGTCCGAGCAAAGGGTGGCGCAAAAATCTCCGACGTCAGCTTCACCAGCTCAGGCCGACTACGCCAGGAGTGCTTGAGGACATCCATCGGACCACTCCCAGCCTCAATGGCCGCAAGTGCCGCATCCATCAAAGCGGGATCTGTTCCCCTGAACCCATAAATCGCCTGTTTCTGGTCACCCACCCAGATGCTCTCTTTAGCGGCATCGGCGAGCTTGAGAAAGAGTGCCAATTGAATCGGATTGGTGTCCTGGAATTCATCGACCAGAACTAGATCCAATTCCCCGGACAGCCGCTCGAAGACGTCCTTCATGTTGAGTGCCTGCATGGCCAGCACTTCCTGATCCACAAAGTCGATCGAGCCCCAGGCTGCCTTATGCACCTGATAGGCATCGAGAGTTCGTGCCGCAATAGTGAAAATGAGTCGGATCATCCGCTCGCAATCTTCACGCAGACGGGGGTGGCTATCGTGTTGCCGCGCCACCACGCGAACCTTCTCAGCGTCGTCCTGCCATTGTTTGGCGGGATCAAGACCATTAGCCAGTTTCGCCCAACTCGGCCAGGGAAGGGTTTTGCCGGAATTCATTTGCCGGGCAAGATTCAAGGCGGTATCGGTCTTCTTGATGCCGTCCTCTTCCACATGGGACAGAAACATTTCAAGCGCCTTCTGGAGCGCCTTATCAAGAGCCTTGCCATCTTTTGCGGGTTTACCCAATAGAGCGCCGAACCCAGCGATACTGCGGTCTGCGCATTTGGCCAGGTTTTTGGCTGTCAGCGCGTTGGATCTTGCGCGGGCAACAATGGTTTCAATGGTGGACTGCCACCCCCTATCCTTTCGGCCAATCCCGAAGCGCTCCTCAAGTTCAGAGAGTTCGTTGGCCTCTACCTCGGTGACGACTTCTGACATGGCGCGTCGGATCGCGGCATTGGCGGTATTCTCATCGAGGGTATGCAGGTCGGGCGAAAGGCCGAGCTCAAAAGCGAAATCTGAAACCAAACGGCTACACACGGAGTTTACCGTACCGATTCGTGCAGCGCCAAGGCGGTGCGCTTCGGCCACCTTGCCATCCTGCAGCAGGCGCCGACGTATCCGCGAGAGCAGTTCATCGGCAGCCTTGTTCGTAAAGGTCGTGGCGAGTATGGCTTCCGGGCGAGCAGCACCTGACACAATGTGGTTATAAAGCTCTTCGGCGAGCCGATGGGTTTTGCCGGTGCCGGCACTGGCGGAGATAATCTTAATTTTACTCATGACTGGGCCTCGCCGAAATCTTGCCCACATAATCCTGCGTAATCGCAGAAGTTGCAGGGCGGGGCGACGCCCAAAGAACCGTTCTCCAAAAGGCCATCCGATTTCGGTGGGACTGAATCCTCGTCCTCGCCCAATGCGGTGGCGATAACCTGCTTGGATTTCAATTCTTTGCGGCGTTCCGCATGCGCCTGTTCCAGGCCCTGTAAAATGGTTTCGAGTTGCGGACCGGGTACGACCTCGGCACCCGGGAATGCGGTAGGATGGGCGGTGATGAGGCTTCGGCTTTCAAGAATATAATAGGCGCCTGGCAAGAGTTTGGTCTTCCCGCCGGCAAGACTCCCATAGACGGCCAATTGATAGGCTCCGCCATCGGCAAGCAGGTCGCGGCGGTATCTGGCACCACCCCACTTGAAATCAATGACGCGGAGTGGGGAATCAATGACCAGATCGGGCGTACCGGCAAGTTTGCCCCCCACCCCGGTCCCGATGTATTCCGCCTCGGATGAAACGACCTTGGCACCCCACTTCTGCAGGCGGTCAAACAGATCGGCCGCCGCCAGAGTAGTCACCCGCCGGACGGAGGCCTTGAGCGCTTCCTTGCCGGGCAGGAAAAGCGGGGTGGCCAGATCAGGGCCGTCATTGTCAAAAATCTGCCCAGCCCGACGCTCTGCCACAGCTGCGGTGGCGGGGTTTTCAGCAAGCAACTTGGCTATGATTTCATGTACCAGTGTGCCATAGAGCTGATTGCCCTCGGAAAGGACGGCTGAGGATCCACCCTTGATCCTGCCGGGATACTGAAGGGTCCATTTGAGCGGACAGCCCAGTAGCGTTCCGGCACTGGAGGGTGACTCTTTTTCGCGGGGCGAAACGGGCTTAGCGGTATTCCAAACGCGTTGCGCTTGAGGCAAAGAAAACAATCTGCGTTGGTTGCGGGGCCGAGTGCTTAAGGGGGTCAACTCGCGCCGGATAAGAGCAGCGGCGAGATCAGTCCGGGATGGGTCCGAGAGATTGGCTAAAATCTCGTCCCACAGGGGATGGGGATGTTGCGGCCCACCGTCATAACCCTGCTCTGGGCAGACCAGCATTAAACTGCGGATTGTATTGGTGAGCGGACGGCGCCACCGTTCGGCCCGAGCAACGGCTATCAAGGCTGGCTCAGGGAGATTCACGCCAACAGCCGCCAAGGCTGCCTTTTCGGCACGGGAGAGCGGAAGTTGAGCAAAGCCACCCACGGAGGCATCGGTAAACTGCCACCAGATAAGACGATCAACGGGACCGGCTATGGCTTCTGGAGAATGAACATGCTGGAGGCCGGCTTCGGCAGGAAAAGTGGCGCCGCCGGAAGTCTGGGATGAGGCATCCTCGACCATACGTTGCAGTTGCGGCTGGCTCAGTTCTTTTAGTTGCGCCCGCATGATCAGATGCTCAAGGGTGGTGCATTGATTGATGGCGGCATCCCAAGGCTCGGTGTCCTGTTGCTCCCCAACCTTGCGCCCCTGCAACCAGGTCAAAAGGGTGGCGATCCGGAGAGAGATTTCAGTGGCGGGATACTTTTTATGATGCGGGACTACCGGGGAAAAGAGCACCTTCATCCGTTCAGCCACCCGACTCCTGTCAGCGGCGTCCGGGATTGAATTCAGCCCCTTCTCCATCGCCTCATCCCAATACCCACTACCAACGGCGGGACACTCATGCAAGGCTTTGTCCAACCCATACGCCAATCCGCGGGGGACGGGACTCCGGGGAAGCGTCAGCAGTTCCAGCACGCGTTGCGGATCGGGCGGCATCCACCCGGCTGCCAAGACAAGGGGCAGAACCTGCAGAAGCGTGTCATCGTTGGTCGGACTGGCACCACCCGTTGTCGGCAAGCCATGCCGATGCAGGGCGGCATCGAGAACGGAATCACCTCCGACCAAGACAATGCCCGATAAGTCATCCTGCCCTGCCAGCCAGGCGGCGACCCGCTCGGCAGCTTCAAGTGGACCTGAGGCAACGAGCAATTGGAGACTATCGTCCTTAGACTTTGGCGTAAACCCTGGTTGGCGGGCGGCGTAGAGATTCTTCTTCTGCAGGGTAACCGTGGCCCCTGATGGAGAAAAATCAGCCACAACAGTTCCTTTGGCTTCAAGCACCTTAAAAATTTCTATCCAGAGGCCCGGAAGGTCATCGCAAGGAGTGATGCGCTTGATTGAATCTATGTCGGGACTGCGGAGTTTGAGTGTCTCGAGAACGCTGCGCAGGCGATCGGGGGTACCGGGCAGAACGTCACGAGTCACCTTGGCCAATTGCCGAAGGCGCGAAGCTACGGACCTGCCCTGCCAGCCCTGGAGGCAGAGGAAATCCCGCCACTTAAGAATTGTTTGGGCGGTTGACAAGGCATCATTCTCAAACGAACGGCTCCAGAACCCATTCTCACTACGCAAAACAGGCACCAGTCCAGCGGCACGTTCGACATCAGAGTATGAGGGACCACCAAGCCCAAGTTGAGTCTCCAGGATGCCCAGCAGTCCCGCAGTGCCCGTCCAAACCTCGCCCGCTGTGGCGGGTTTCTTGTTTTCCTGGATTCCGCGCCAGACGGAGCGGTCGAAAGATGGATCGAAAACTATTTTCATAGAACTATCCTGTTACGAACCATTGCGTTAAAAATCGCCTCATTATTGCCCGCACATGATCCAAGAGGTCGCGCGCTTGTCATGAGCTCTGCCGAATGGCTATGAGCGCGACATCTTGCGACGGGCTCGTAGCGCCCGCTCTCCTAGATCATGCAAAGACAATTATTGAACCGTTCAAATGTCCTCAACTACGCAGAAAACGCGAGTATGACGTACCTACGATGGTACGCAATGTTAAACATATGATTACCGTGATGAGTCACTCATAGGCATATAATCTGCCCACACACATGTGGCCAACAGCAAAATTTCCTCGCATACTCTCGTCGACCATTTCTCCTTAATCTACATCCCACCACACAGGTATCTCGATAGGTCTTAACTCGGGAAACTTCTCGAAATATTTCCGATTTTTCTTCTGCTCAAGCTGCCGCCTAATACTCTTGAAGCTGGATTCCAGGGTCCCCTCCTCTAACTGAATCGACCTGTCGTAATGGTGAGCAGCCTGATCAAACTCTTTCTTCATTTCCAGCGCTAAAGCCAAATTCATATGACAACCAACAAGGGAAGGTGAATCGGCGCCCCGCAACTCTTCTTGCATACGGAGCACCCGCGTAAACGCATCAACCGCACTGTCCAGATCATCGGAAATGGCCAACGCCAATCCCAGATTGTCCAGAAAAGGCGCAATCTCAAGCTGATTCCCCTTATAGGTCACATTCCGAATTTCATACGCCAAACGCATAAATCTGACAGCATCCTCATGCTGCCCTGCCTTCACTGCCAGGATGGCCATATCATTATAGGTGGTGGACAACGGCTCATCCAAATACCCACATATGGCGAGTTTCTTAACCGTCACCAACTTGCTCAACTTCTGAGCTTTTTGGTGCTGACCGAGCCTGGCGTTAACTCGGGCCACGCCTTCCATCAAAGCAATGGTCATTAGGCGGCTGGGTGGATTTGATTGCTTTGTCGTCACCAGCATCTGCTCATAAAACTTCAACGCCTTCTGGAAAAAGACTCGGTCTCCACTCCGGCCCAGTTGTTCGTGAACGAGCCCTAAATGATACTGGTGAATCAAAATGGAGTCGTATTTGATGTTGCACCCTTTAATGCAATCCAGACTCAACACCAAAGCTTTTGAGGCCTCGTCATATTTTTTTCGCTGCATTAAATTGCCGGCCAGCAGGTCCAGCATTATGAGGAAACATTGCATTTGTCGATCTTGGTCATAGAGTTTTAAAATCATTTGCGCCCCGCCTTCTGTTTTCCAGTTTTTGCATGATTGTTCAAATAGTCAGTCATCGGATTAATCCTTCGAACCACCCCCAGCCCGGGCAGGGATTCGCCTGTTGCCCGATTAGGCAGGTATTGGGACAATAGGCCAATAATAGTAATTCCCTGCCCATCATAGACGAAAGCGGGCCCTCCGCTGACTCCATGGATGACAACCCCGTCGATCAAATAATTGCCTCGTGCCTCCACATTGGCGCTGATGTGACCCGTGAACAGACAGATGATTCCCTCGGCGATATTGGGGAAACCACACCAAGCAATCGGGTGGCCGGTTGGGAGCGAGTCTTTGGGGTTCGCCATCGGCAAGGGCTGAGCAGGTAAATCAACGTAATCCCAGGGCACTTCGATGATGGCTAGATCCTGGTTATCGCATGTCAGGATTTGGTACTGCTCGGGTCGAAGCATCGCTGCGCTTTTGCATGCTTTAATCCGAATAGGCTCAGACCACTCGGAAGCGTGTTGAATAACGTGTGCCGCCGTCGCAATGACGGCGTACTTCTGTTTCTTTTCAGTCCGGTATGCAATAAAGAACCCGCTTCCAGCTGAATCCGGCATTTCCAGTTTAACGACGTATGGCAGCATAATTTCAGCGGCCTCAACCCATCCATTCGTCTTCATCGTCGTGCTCCTATTTCTATTGTTTTCTTTCATGAGCCTATACTACAGTCAGGCCTATGACAAATACTGTCCTAAGCTGAAAGAAAATCATGGCAGGCGAAAAATTCAAACCTCAGTATCAACGACTTTTATTCATCGATCAGACGATCCGCGCAGGCAAATTTCCCAGCTGTGCATCAATGGCGGCAGAGTGGGAAGTCAGCGCCAAAACCATCCAACGGGACATTGACTATCTTAAGTTTCAGATGAACGCCCCCATTGAGTACGACAAGACGCGCCACGGTCTTTTCTATGGGATCGCGACCTGGTTCCTCCCAGCCGTCCTCCTAAGTGAAGGCGATATTCTCGCGCTCCTCGTTGGCACCCAATCTCTGGAAATGTACAAGGGAACTCCCGTTGCCCAGGAATTGAAGTCCATTTATTCCCGGCTGGCCCAGCTTCTGCCTGATAAAATTTCACTTGCGCCAGAACTCATCTTCAACCGCTTCAGTTTTCATGGAGCGCCCGCGAGACCGATCAGTACTGATATCTGGAAAACCTTGATTCGCGGAGTCATCACCCAGCGTGTACTGCAAATGGATTATGCCTCTCCACGATCCAATCAGCCAAAAGCACACACCGTTCATCCTCTCCACATGGCTAACATTGAAGGCGACTGGTATCTGTTTGCGTTCGATACCCGGTGGAAAGACATTGCTCAGTTTGCCGTATCGCGAATCATAAAGGCCGAACTCAAGGATGACCCATTTACCATTCCCAAAGGATTTAACGCCAAGCGCCTGATGGAAGACCGTTTTGGGAAGTATGTGCACACGGATGGTGGAAACAAGACCACCGTTCGACTCTTATTCAGCCAGAATAAGGCAGCCTCCATTGCAGAAAGAGTCTGGCATTCTGAACAGAAACTTAAATCGCGTAGGGATGGGAAACTTGAACTATCATTCCCGGTAAAGGATGTATGGGACATTGTGCCATGGGTCTTGAGCCAAGGGGCAAGCGTGCGTGCATTAGCTCCCCAGGCACTGAGAGCCGCTGTGAAATCTGAACTAAAAAGAATGGTCGCGTTGAAATAAGTGTTAGTGTCATTGGGCGCTATGAGCCCGCCTGCGGTGAGCCTGTCGAACCCGCCGGAAAATGTCGCGCTCACAGCGCGCGACCTCCCAGAAATTCATCAAGAAGGTCTCATGTTTATCCTGCACTTCCCCTTAATGGGGGCGGGATCAGCTTTCGCGAATAACTTTACCAATAACATGAATGAGGAAACGCAAAGCTGGCTCTGGCGTAATGAGCGGAGGCATGACGTAGATAACCGGGCCCAAGGGGCGCAACAGGATTCCATTCACACGCAAGCGGTCCCGGACTTGTATCGCGCGCTGGGTTCCGGCTCCTTTCGGCTGATCTTCAAGTTCAACTACCCCTATCATACCGAGAGAGCGAATATTCAATACCCCGGGAATAGTGGCGAGAGTCGCTAATTCTTCGGTAAGAATTTTCGCCATGGCTGCCGATTGCGCCACGATTCCTTCGGATTCATATACGTGCAACGTGGCAATCGCAGCCGCAGCCGCGATTGGATTCCCAGCAAACGTATGCCCGTGGTAGAAAGTATGATCTTCCGGCTGATCGCGGAAAGTTTCGTAGATGGCATCACGCACCACGGCAGCACTTATGGGGAGATAACCCGCCGACAAACTCTTTCCCATGCAGACAATGTCCGGCACAATACCCGCATGCTCAAACGCAAACATTTTGCCGGTCCGGCCCATGCCCACTGCGATTTCGTCTGCGATTAACAAAACGCCTTCGCTCTTACACAATTCGGCCAGCGCCTTCAGGTATTCAGCCGAATGAATCCGCATACCTCCCGAGCCCTGACACATCGGCTCAATGATCACCGCAGCCACTTCAGGGGAATGCTCTTTGATCAGGGCTCGCATAGTGTCGATACACTCGCGAACACACGCCTGTTCGGGCGCGTGAAAGGCGCAAGTTCCACAGCAGGGCGACGGGACTTGAAAAACGGGAAACAAGGCGCTCTTGAAGGGCTTGTGGAAGGACTCCAGATAACCGACCGACACCGCCCCCAGCGTATCTCCATGATAGGCAAAATCGAGGGAGATAAATTTATTTTTCTGGGGTTGCCCCATATTGAACCAATACTGAAGAGCGATCTTAAGCGCCGCTTCCACAGCACAAGAACCATCACTGGCAAACATGACGCGCCGATCATCCGGAAATAGCCCGACGATCATAGAGGCTAACTCGATGGCACGGGGATGGGACAAATTGCCCAAAATGCTATGCTGCAACTCGCGGGTCTGACGAATAATGGCGTCAATAACCGCAGGGTGGCCATGCCCGAGATTGCACGCCCACCAGGAGGAAATGGCATCTATGTATTTTCGACCTTCATCATCATAAAGATAAATTCCCTCCCCGCGGGTAATGATCGGAAGGGGTGCCGCCTTCAACGCCGAAAACCGGGTATACGGATGCCAAATATTTTGCCGGTCAAGGGCTTGATAGTCCTGTTGCAATGGGTCATTTTTCATGATGACTTCTCTTGAAGGTAAACACCCGCACCGGTTCAGCCAGTCGGCCGTCTTTGAATAGGACCCCTTCACTCAGCAACATCCGGTATTTGCGTTCAATCGCGGCTCCTGCCCGCTTTCCTTGGAATCCACCTATACACAAATTCGCAGCAATCACCCGGTGGCAGGGTACTTCCGGGGCAAAAGGATTGACCCTCAAGGCCTGGCCGACGGCACGGGGTGAACCACAGCCGATGAATTCAGCCATACCCTTATAAGTGGCTACTTTCCCCTTGGGAATGAGGCGGGTGGCTGCATACACCCGTTTCCGAAATGGCGTTATTGTTACCGTCATCATTAGTCGAGATCATCCAGCGGACGGGTTAATAACTGATCAGGGGCTATCACTCCACCGGAAATCAACATTTTAAAGGCTTCCTCCACCATAAGGTCGGTCATTCGAACTTCATTTGCCGCCACCAGATGCAGAAACCCGGAAGTGGGGAGTGGCGACATGGGGATAAAAATTCGGCACCATTTTCTTCCTTCCTCATCTGTGGTCATACCGGATAGGAAGCCAATGACCTTCACCCCTGGGCGGGGATATTCAATCAGCACCACCGATTTAAAAGTTTTCCGATTGGGCACTGAAACAGCATCAACAACCTGCTTAGCCGCTGAATAGATGGCCTTAATGATGGGAATTTTCAGGATAAATGATTCGCCCCAGCTCAGAAAACGCTGGCCCACTACCCGCCCCGCAACGATCCCCACAACCAACACCAGCAAAATGAAGGCAATAAGGGAAATGATGAACTCAACCCATCCTGGCAATTCTATAGATATAAGACTCACCATCGGTCGAAGTACTGACGCCATGGCATTAAAACTTGCCACAACCACCACATAGGTCACCCAGACGGGAACCAACACAAATAGACCCGAGATTAGTTGATTTCGAATATAACGCTGGAAACTTTGCTTTTGAAAAATCATAACCGTCACTTTTTTAATAGTTCATTGATTGACGCCGCCGCTCGTCGGCCCTCACCCATCGCCAAAATTACAGTAGCCGCACCCAACACAATATCGCCCCCTGCAAAAACCCGGTCTAGCGAGGTCTTGCCGGTGTCATCGACAATAATGTTGCCCCACTTGGTGGTAGACAGGCCCTCCGTGGTGCGCGGAATCAACGGGTTAGAATCATTGCCTATGGCCACAATAACCGTCCCGATTTCGCGAATAAACTCACTTCCCTTGATTTCCAGCGGACGCCGACGCCCAGACGCGTCGGGTTCCCCCAATTCATACCGCAGGCATTCCATTCCCGTGACACAGCCATTCTCATCGCCCATCAGGCGCTTGGCATTTTCCAGAAGATGAAAAACGATCCCCTCTTCTTTAGCGTGTGCAATCTCTTCAACCCGTGCTGGCATCTCAGCCTCAGTACGACGATAGATGATATGCACCTCTTTGGCTCCCAACCGCACCGCGGTTCGTGCTGCATCCATCGCCACATTCCCGCCTCCCAATACAGCGACCTTGCCGGTCAGGTAAATCGGAGTATCCGCCCGCTCAAAATCATAGGCTTTCATCAAGTTCGCGCGCGTCAAATACTCGTTGGCAGAAAATACACCGACTAAATTTTCGCCTTCAATATTCATGAACTTGGGCAGTCCCGCCCCCGTCCCGATGAAAACGGCATCAAACCCATCCTCATCCAGTAAGGCTTTAAGCTTTCGTGTACGTCCGATGACAAAGTTAGTATGTAACACCACACCCATAGCCGTTAAGGCATCAAATTCCGCCTGCACAATACGCTTGGGTAACCGAAACTCAGGAATACCATAGACCAGAACCCCGCCAGGCTTATGGAAGGCCTCGAACATCTGGACCTGATGTC
>JBBQNS010000096.1:0-14586 GCA_038330175.1 Kiritimatiellia bacterium | reverse complement strand
GAAGAATTGAACCGGGTTCTGACCACACGCATGGCAGGGCTTCACTTCGCCCCAACCCAAAATAACCGAAAAAACTTGATCAAAGAAGGCATTCTCTCAAAAGACATCGTCGTTACGGGTAATACAGTCATTGACGCTCTTTTTATCGCGTTGGCCAAGGTGAAAAAAAAACCACCCCGCATTCCGGGCCTGCCTTCGGCCCTTCAATCTGAGATCTCAAATCTGAAATCTGAAATCAAAATGGTTCTCATCACCGGCCACCGCCGCGAAAATCTCGGTGAGGGATTCGAGAATATCTGTCACGCCATTGCCCAGCTTGCTCGGCAATTCCCCGAAACCCATTTTGTCTACCCGGTCCACCTGAACCCCCGTGTACGCGAACCCGTTATGCGGATTCTTGGCGCCGCTTCTTCACGCGCCGTGTTGCCGAACGTCCACCTCATCGAGCCATTGGACTATCTCTCTTTTGTGGCGCTCATGAACCGGGCTACACTGATTCTTACTGATTCCGGCGGAGTGCAAGAGGAAGCCCCCAGCCTGGGCAAACCCGTAATCGTCATGCGCGATACCACGGAACGCCCTGAGGCCGTCAAAGCAGGAACGGTTAAGGTGGTGGGCGCTGACACTCGAAATATTGTAAAAGGAGTGAGCCAACTGCTGACCCGGCCGGCTCTGTTTAAAACTATGTCGGCGTCTCATAATCCCTATGGCGACGGGCACGCCACGGAGAGAATTGTCTCGGCCTGCCGAGCTTTTCTGAACCTACCATGATCTGGCGTTGTCTGGACAGTCTAACGGTGCTGGCGGCCTTTGTGGCCGTCTACATACTTCCTCCGCTCCTAGCTCTGCGTCGACTTCAATCCTTTCCCAATCGAGCCACTTTGCTTGTGGTTTCCGCCGGGCTCGGGCTCTCCTCGCAAGCGCTGCTTGGATTTTTCTGGAATCATTCAGGCCTCGGATGGCCCATTGCTGAAGGAATAGTCTATTTTTCATTTTGGCTGGCCGTCGGAATTGCCATGCAATTACGTCCCGAACGAACCCCGTCCACTCCCACTCCTCAGGCACCCCTTTTCGCTCAGCCCCCCTTCCTTGCCATCCTCCTTGTGGCCGCCTTTACCCTGCGCAGTTTTGATGCATTGAATCACGCTTCACTGGGGCAATCTGATGCTTATACCCATCTACAATTTCTCCGGGATGTGGTTTCCTGCGGACACATTCGTAATATCGTCTATCCGCCCGGATATTCCTGGGTGCTCGCCTTACCGGTTATGACGTTTAACCTTGATGCCTATCTAGTTGCCCGATATGTGGGGCCTTTCTTTGGGACATTAATGATTGTTGCGTTGTACTTATTGGGGTGCCGCTACAGCCAGGTGGCTGGCCTTTTTGCGGCCTTCCTAGCGGGCGTCTGCCCGCTATTCTATCCCCTGATTAAAACCGGAATGGGTGCCTTTGCAAACCAGCTGGGATTGCTACTGTTCCCCCTCGCCCTCTTGCTCTATTTGGTCGAAGCTCGGATACTCTTCATCTTTATACTTTTAGGATTAACCATTTCGGTACCTCTCTTTGTGTTCAACCTGGCCTTGATCATCTTTGCTCATAAATTGCTGTGTTTCCCCTCCTCACCAAGGTCGCCCCAAAACACCGCCAAACGCTGGTGGTTGACCAGTTTGTTACTGCTTCTCGCCTTCCTGCTTGCCTTTGGCTTGGCCAGCTACCATTTTCTGAAACCGGGAAAACTACACCTAACGACAACAGCCACACTGGTCACAGGCATCGAGACCCCTGCGCCTAAAAAGCAATCGATATCCACCCGACCTCCCACCATTATTGAAAAGATTGAAACTCATCCCGCCGGAAAACTCGTAGTTGATCTTCTCACGGTAAAGCGATGGGGAATGGGCAATACTTTGATGAACCTCGCCACCCTGACTCTTGCGGGAATTTTTAGTAGTATTCTGGTTGTGGGTTTTAGGAGGAGCGCAGACCTACTAAAATTGATCGGTATATGGGGGCTGATCACCACACTAGAAGCTTCCACAGGTTTTCTTGAATGGAGCCGCTATCAGCGGAGCGGATGGCTCTTGATGCAGGCCACGGCACTGGCAGGAGGACTCATTGCTGCATGGTTTTATGGGTTGGAAAAGATGAGAGGATTGATTCGTACCCTCATTGTACTAGGACTTTCAATCAGCTTAATTTTGGTCCTTTGGATGCCTCCCCAGCATCGTTGCATCACGAGCGGGGCGGAAGACGAACTAGCCACGGTGTTAAGGGAGCTTTCAAACGCACGCCTAGATGCCCTCCATGCCCGAGGTCGACTAAGTTTTGAACGACAAAAAGCCAGCCCATTGATAGCACAAGCGGCATCGGCGCCTCGTTTGGCCCTTTTCGCTCGGCGTTACACCCTGTTTAATGCGGATCAGGGCAATATAGCCGACGTGCTTCCTGATCCCCTTGCCCGTATTCGACAAATTCCAGTCGAGGTTTCCACCCGGTTAGTCCCTCCCTGCGCCCATTTTCTTTGCATTATTGACCGATCCACCGGATTACCTGAAATGGGGCTTCTCGATCGTATCAGCCCTGAGCTCACTCAGTCGCTAACAGCCTACCAGCCCCTCCTGTACAAACCCAACGAGTTCATTCTCGCCTTTATAAAGGCGTTGCCGACCAATACGTGGCATATCACTCAGGAAAATCGGGGAACGAACTTGTCGATTTACCTAGTCGAGCGCCAAGTTTTAAATGCCCCTTGTTCTCCCTTGACGACATTATGAGTTTCTTGTATTTTTTGCGTTAACAGTTTTGTAAACGCTCATTACCTTGTTGACTCTATGAGTGACGCGACAGCACAAGTACGGAAACGATTGACAGAGATCGGCGGGCGCACTGCCCAGGATCTCGGCTTGGGGCGTATTGTCGGTCAGATCTTGGTTCACCTCTACCTCACCCCAAATGAGGAGTCGCTTGAAGATATCGCGAAAGAGCTGGAACTCAGCAAAGCGGCCATCAGCATTGCGGCCCGCCAACTGGAAAGCCTCGGTCTTTTGCGTCGCTCCTGGAAATCAGGCGATCGGAAGACCTATTACCGGACTGCCGATGATATTGCGACAGCCCTTCACCAGGGTTTGTTGATTATGGTGCGCAACAAAATGAGCCTGCTTGCGACAGAGCTTCAAGCTGCTGAATCTGAGCTCAACACAGCGGATGTTGGAGCTGAGGAAGAGTTTATATTGGGACGCGTAAAGCGGGCCAAAAAACTACGTGACACCGCCATGGCGGTACTTGAAAACCCGCTGGTCAAACTATTGACCCGGATGAAGTAAACCTATTTTGGAATGAAATGGGGCATATCGCTTTTAGATATTTTGGATGGAAACGGCGCATAATTGACAGGGACGAAGTCTGCCCGGATATATTTAAACACGTTTAACAACTCAGCAACGCAACAACTTAGCAACGGCTCCATCCCTATGCAACACACCCACATCAAAGCCAACCAAGCCTGGTGGAAAATCGACTGGCGGGAGATTCTTGACTACCGGGATCTTCTTTTCATGTTGGTCCTTCGTGATTTGACCAGCGTTTACAAACAAACGATTCTCGGTCCCCTCTGGTTTGTTATCCAGCCGCTGATTACTTCCGTCGTATTCACGATCATCTTCGGCACGGTGGCCAAAGTACCCACTGACGGCATCCCTCAATTCATTTTTTACATGTCAGGCACGGTCTTTTGGAACTATTTCCAAGGATGCATGACTCATAGTGCGTCGTCATTAGGCTCTAACACGAGCCTCATGACGAAAGTCTATTTTCCCCGCCTGATCATCCCTCTTTCGGGCGCAATGAGTAATCTTGCTTACTTTGGGCTAAATCTGATTATGTTTTTTGGTTTTTATTTTTATTTTCTTTTCTTCACCACAGCCACCATGCATCCACAGGTAAATTTGATATTCCTTCCCTTTCTGGTGCTGCAGTGCGCCTTGCTCGGAATTGGAATCGGCTTATGGGTTGCCGCGATGACGATCAAGTACCGAGATCTTCGTTTTGCGCTACCCTTTTTAATCTCGATATGGATGTATGCCACCCCGATCGTTTATCCGGCTTCACTCGTTGTCAACCCAGCCATGCGTCTGGTCCTCTGTATGAATCCCATGACTTTTATTGTGGAATCCGTCCGCTTTCTTTTGACCGGGACTGGCACCGTGACCCTCACCTGCGCCATGCTAAGCATCGGCATGACCATTTTTTTCCTGGTAACGGGGCTATTCCTGTTTAACCGGGCTCAACGAACATTTGTGGATATGATCTAAAAATTGGCACCCTTATGACCACCCCTACAATATCCATTCTTAATCTGTCTAAAGTCTATAATCTAGGTGCCATTAACCGCCATACGCTGGTGGATGAAGCCCAATATCTGTGGCATCGTTTGAGAGGTCGCAATCCGAACCAACATATGGCCCCCATCGCGCAGGATCACACCTTGCCTCATAAAAACGCGCCACTCTTGGCCAAGGCCGACCGCTTCTGGGCGCTAAAAGATGTGTCGTTCGATGTCTCGCCGGGTGAAATCGTCGGCATTATCGGCCCGAACGGCTCGGGCAAATCCACACTCCTGAAAATTCTCACCCGCATTACTGAACCCACCTCCGGGGATGCCTTCATCAACGGGCGGGTCGCCTCCTTGCTGGAAGTCGGCACAGGATTCCACCCCGAACTAACCGGGCGGGAAAATGTCTTCATGAACGGGACTATTCTCGGAATGAAGAAAAAAGAAATCGCCAAAAAGTTTGATGAAATCGTTGCTTTTTCAGAGATTGAAAAATTCATCGACACTCCCGTAAAGCGGTACTCCAGCGGGATGTATGTGCGCCTGGCATTTGCCGTCGCCGCCCACTTAAATCCCGATATCCTGTTGGTAGATGAAGTTCTGGCCGTGGGGGATGCCTCATTTCAGAAACGATGCATTGGAAAACTGGAGGAAACGGCAGCAGGCGGGAGAACGATCCTTTTTGTTAGCCACAATCTCCATGCCGTAGTGGCGTTATGTCGATCCGTCGTCTGGCTTGATCATGGTCGTGTTCGGATGATCGGCCCCGCCCGGGAGGTAGTGGCCCGTTACACACAAGAAGCCATAGGGCAATCCACAGCGTCTGCTTTTGAAGGGAAATGGCAATCGGACATCCGATGGGAAGGTCTGCAAATCCGAAATGCTACCGGCGATGAAACTGAAGTGTTCGATATTAACGACGATATCCTTATTGAGATCGATCTGGCGCAGAAAACCTTGGTTCAACCGGTACGGCTTGTCCTTCGAATCAGAACGGCAGATGACGAAGTGGTGGCCTTATGCACATCCAACTGGAATGATCCAAGCGCATCACTCCCGATCGAAGCGTGCCATCGCAAATTGCGTTGCCGTCTTCGCGGTAATACCCTGAACACCGGAACCTATCGGGTTTCTGTAGGAGTCGATCGTCCGCGAGGGGCCGTTTTAAGTGAGCTAATCAACATCAAATCGTTCCAAGTGATTCAGACGACTGACCACGGCGGAGGAATTTTCGGACAGCTGGACAGCATTCTTTCCCCGCTGCAACCCTGGGAAACCGTCTGGCAGAAACCGCTAACCGATAACGCAAAGGGCTCACTATGAGTTGGTTCCGTCACCGCTCCCAACTCCCTCCTTCTGCTCCAAAACCTTCGGGGAATTGCCCCATTTGCGACAGTCCAGATCAAGACATGCTGGATTGTGGTTCAACTCCATTTGTTACCGGAGATAGCCGACGTTGCCCGGAAACCGTATCCTGCTGGAAACAGGTTTGCCGCCACTGCGGGCACATCTGGACTCATTGGCTGGACAAACAGTTGCCTCAAGTTGCCGAAATTTACGATGGTATCTACAAGGGGACAAACAATGAAAGCCTCGATGTTAATTTTCGTGCCGCATATCAACTAGAATTATTGACGCTAGCATTCTCAGCGGCGGGCCCGACCTCACCTTGCCTGGATTTCGGTTGTGGTCCAAATTTTCCCGTAACCTGCTTGTTGCAAAAACTAGGATTTCCAGCCTATTGCTGCGATATCTCTAATTACTATCCCTATGATGGTGAGGTATTTTTTAAGCATAAACTCGATCCTCGCCGACACGATCAATTTGGCGGCATCATTTCCGTGGATGTGATTGAACACCTAGGCGACACCGTCAACACTTGGCGCCACTTCAATCAGATCCTCCGCCCAGACGGAGTCATGTATCACATTTTTCCAACCACAATTCACTATGACCGACATCATCATTATGTCACCAACGCGTTCCATCTTTGTATTTTTTCAGAAAAGTCCCTGGAGCGGCTCTGTGAAAAAACTGGTTTCCAGTTTTGCGGATTAGTCCCCTCCCTGATTCCTTCAGCTGACCCCACTCTACAACAGATATTCCACTTTAAGAAAATTCGAACGATTACCTGAAACGGCATCACAAAGCAAGAATGGTGAAATTATGAAATCAATACGTCTCCTGATATGGTGTCCCCTGGTGGCGAGCGGGGGTGGCGTCCGCCTGCTCATGCGCCTGATTTCTGCACTTGCTATAAGAAATGATATCGCCGCGATAGGCTTGATTGTGCCAAAGGGAAGCATTGATATGTCACTGCTCGATCCTGCGGCTCGCCCGAAGGTGACATTGCTCGATTTCGTATGGCCTCCACCGCCACCTCATTTTTTAAAACGGCTTATGAATGCCGCCAGATGGATTCTCCTCCGGCGAGCGCCTGCCCCGCCTTTACCACTCGGTCATGAATCCTTGCAGTTGCATGCCTCCTGTTATGACCTGGTCTATACCTCATGGCCTCACCGGAATAGCTTCCCTGAGGTCAACCTCCCCGTTGTCTGCACCTTCCAGGATGCCATCTTTTTTGACTTCCCTGAAATTCTCAACAATAAAGAGACCCTGAAGGAGTGGAAACTTGCCGAGCAATGGCTTACCCGGTCAGCACAAGTCGTCCTATCCTCTTCAGCCACCCGGGAGGCCTTGGTCCGTCATTTTGATTTTCCTTCGGAACGCGGCGTGACGATTCATCATGCCATTGTCCCTGCTGAAACTCCGCCACCTGAATCCCATGCCTCGACGGTTTTGAGCTCCCTTCCAGCGCGCTACCTAATCCTCCCGGCCAACATCACGACCCATAAAAACCATTATCATTTCCTGATTGCTTGGGCACGTTTTCCCCAACGCCGCCATTTCCCTCTGGTGTTCACCGGTTTCGGCACCGAACTCTTGAATAACAGCTACCAGCAAAACCCGAATATCATAGATGCCGCGCGGCTGTCCGGCGTGATCAGGCGCCATGGCTTGGTCGCAGGAAAAGACTTTTTTGCCTTGGGTTACGTCCCGGACGCGGACATTCACCATCTGGTGCAAAACGCTACCGCGCTGGTGATGCCAACCTTGGCCGAAGGCGGTGGCAGTTTCCCTATCGAGGAAGCCCTGAGTTTGGGCGTACCCGTCATCTGCTCAGATATCCCTGTACTTCGGGAACATCTGACGAGGAGATCGGCGCGAATCGGTTGGTTCGACCCCGAATCTCCTGAATCCATTTTGGCAGCGTTATCCGATCTGATTGAACACCATGCGGAATACCGTCAATCCGCTCTTGCGGGCATGCATGACCCACGCCCGTCTTGGGACGATGTTGCTACCGAGTACGCCGCTTTATTCACCAAATTAGTTGAGTAGTATCCCCATGCCCCCTTATTCTGAAATAACCTACCGGGAAGTGTCCCCTTGGGACGCTCAGGAATTGGGTTATTTTTTTAAAAGAAATGACGCCTATATTACCACTCGCACATTCAAGGCCTTCTCGCTTAATCAGGAATCCGCTGACCGAATCGCTCTTCACCCTAGACGTGACCTCTATTACCTTGCTTATCTCAATAACCAGCTCGTGGGCTTAAGCTTGCTGCGCGGCTGGGATGAGGGTTATGAGATTCCGAGTTTTGGCATCATGATTGACTCGTGCTTTCGAGGAAAAGGGGTAGGCCGCCAACTGACCGTCTGGACCCTCGAAACCGCACGGCAAAAAGGTTGCCAAAAGGTACGGCTTACCGTGTACGGCACAAACCGGGCCGGCGTGGCACTCTATGAATCCCTTGGATTTGTGAGGCAATCCGAAACCCCGACCCTTGTGGAAGGTGAAGCGGATACAACGATTGTTATGATGAAAATATTTAACCAGAAGGATAAATCATGATTTCCATTGAACCACGAAAGATCCCGGTAGCCGCGCCCGCTTTAGTCGGACGTGAAAAAGAATATGTGATGGACTGCCTCGACACCAGTTGGATCTCGTCCAACGGTCAATATATTGACCGATTTGAGCAAGCCTTTGCCTCATACAGCGGCGTACCGCATGCCATCTCCTGCTGTAACGGCACCGTTGCGATTCATCTCGCCCTCCTCGCCTTCGACCTCAAGCCCGGCGATGAAGTGATTGTCCCAACCCTGACCTATGTGGCAAGCGCTAATCCCATTGTGTATTGCGGGGCCACACCGGTTTTCGTGGATGCGGATCCCTCCACGTGGTGTCTCGACCCTGCCCAGGTTGCAGCCAAAATCACCGCCCGGACAAAAGGAATCATTGCCGTTCATCTGTATGGCCATCCTGCGGACATGGATCCGATTCTGAAGATTGCCGCTGAAAGGAATCTTTTTGTCATTGAAGACGTTGCTGAGGCTCATGGGGCTTCTTACAAAGGGCGCATGGCGGGATCCATGGGGGATGTAGCCACATTCAGTTTCTTCGGAAATAAAATTATTACCACTGGGGAGGGCGGCATGGTGATCACCCGTAATGCCGAGCTTGCCCGTAAAATGCGACTCTACAAGGGACAGGGAATGGACCCCAACCGCCGGTTCTGGTTTCCCGTCGTTGGTTATAACTACCGGATGACCAACATCGAAGCCGCCATCGGTCTGGCACAACTGGAAAAAATAGAATGGCATCTTACCCGTCGAAAAGAGATCGCGGCCGCCTATACACAGCATTTCGAAGGCTGTTCTGCGTTATCCCTCCCGCCCCATCACGCATGGGCTGAAAATGTCTATTGGCTCTACAGCATCGTGCTAACGGATGCCTGTTCACTCCCTCGTGATGAGGTCATGGCCAGACTCGCAAAGGCCGGCATCGAGACACGCCCGTTCTTTTATCCGATGCATACGTTACCGATGTATGCGAACGGCGTAAAAGGCCAAAATTTTCCTGTGGCAAACCACCTTGCCGAACGAGGGATCAACCTACCTTCATCCGCCATGCTTTCACAAGGCGACCTTGATTACGTGGCAGGACACCTTCTTCAAATTGTACGTTCATGAATAACGCCGACTGCAATAGTCCTGTGCCTCAGTCACCAGAGAGGCGTGTGATCACGATCACGGAAGGCCCCCCCGCCTCCCCCCTCCCCTCCGAAGCTGATGTTTTGATCGTCGCCCCCGGAATGACATTGGCCCCTGCGGAATTACAGGAACTACAGGAAGTCTTACACGCAGGTGAGCGCCATGGTGCGGCCTGTGCCCGTTCGCTAACCACGGGCACGTGGACCTCTTTCCCTTTGTATCCGAGCCCCGTCCCCCTGGCCCCCGCCACGCTCCTCTCAGCCCACTCAGAATTGTGTAAACAGATCCCTCGTTTCACCATTGTTCCAGCCGCTCCCTGCCTTCCTATTCTGATCAAAGGTGAACTACTAGATCGCTACCCATGGGCTCAGGGTGAACCGTTTGACCCCTTCCATATCACCATGCGGTTTTCCCGGTATGGATACTCAACCGTGGTTGCGAACAGGATCTTATTCCGGCCCACGCCCCGTCCCCAGATTCCCTGCGTTTCCATCAACGATACTTTGGCGGCCGCCACACCATACTACCCGGAATTTGCCTCTCTGCTACGCTACTACCTTGCCCGTCAAGTACATCCCCTGGAACGTTTCGCCGAACTATTGGGCGGTCCCCATCGGCCCCGGCTTCTGTTCAGCCTGCTTACGCTCAGGCCTAACTACAACGGCACCTCTGAATACAGCCTTTCGCTATTGCGGGAGCTGTCGCTTCATTATTCCGCCCAGTTCGATATCACTGTTCTGGCCCCGGACGCGGCCGTCGCATTCCATCATCTGCGGCAGGACTATCCGCGCGTCGTTTCTCCTGAAACGATAACTGGCGTATTCGATCTAGGCTTTATGCCTAGCCAGATCATGGATGCACGTTTTCTCTCACTGATGGATCACCACTGTCTTCGAATCGCCTTCACTCTTCTGGACATCATCTGGCTGCGATCCGGCTATCTCATGGATCGCCGCCCCCAATCGCTCGAAGTACTCCGTACAGCCATCCGGTTTGCAGACGGGATCACGACGTTGAGTGAAACCGGGCGGGCTGATGCGCAGGTTTTCTTCGGGCCTCAGTTCGGACACCCGGGCCAAGTGATCCGACCGATCTTCCCAGGCGTTAGCCTGCCCACCCAGCCCCTCGCCCCGCTTCCGCCCGATCTAGCTCCGGGATATGTGCTCATTGTCGGTAATCTCTGCCATCACAAAGCCATCAGCGAATGCGTATCCGCCTTGGCTGCCACCCCGCACCGGTTGGTTGTTTTGGGTGATCCTGCTCAAGGCATCCTACCGGAACATGTCCGTCACTTCCCTAGCGGGAAACACTCGCCCGAGCTGGTGGGCTCCCTTTACGCCCATTGTTCAGCGCTTATTTTCCCAAGCCAGTATGAAGGATTTGGGTTGCCGGTGGCTCAAGCCCTCAGCATCGGAAAACCAGTCGTATTGTTTCCCATCACTATCAATCACGAAGTCGTTACACATTTCAGCGTCCGAACGGGCCAGGCTATTTTCTGTTCCTCCTTCGCCCGCTTACCCGAGTGCCTTGACACCGCACTCTCCCTTACCACGATCCCAAGCGCAAAAAGTCCTTTTTCATGGCAAGAGGCCGCGATGGCACTACAACAGTTCCTGACTGAAGTATCCTTGAAACCGGTTTCGCCCTTCTATCTAGAGGAACGGCGCCTCATGTGTCAGTTACTTGATGAGGCAAACCCAGCTAAAAATAGACCGGCACCTGCTCGGCGGGTGGGCAGGGTTGAAGGCATGGCAGAGCGTCTGATGCCGCTTTTCCGACAGTGGCGCACGCGGTGTCCCCGCCTATACGAATGGATTGCCCGACCTTACCGACACTACATCCTTAAACAATAACAGACTCTCTCTCCATTGGCGTCGTTTGAAAACAATGAACCCGTCTCAATATGCTCGATTCAGAACAGCTATTGGGATTCTTTTTATTCTGGGTTTATCATTGCTGATAAGAGTTTGGTCACCGACTCTTTTTCAGATTCCGGGTAATGATGTCCCTCTCCATATCGCCTACCCGCTCCACCTAAACCAGGCTCTTGCCGAACGTGGACTCCGAGGGTTGATTGGAGGAACCTTGAACTTCAATCACGGCTATTCGCAAATCCTCTCCCTTTATGGACTCTACCAAACGGCCTTCACGCTGTTCTCCCTACCCGTCACCCCGTTCACGTTATCCTTCATTCATTCTCTGATTGGAATGGCCTCTTTACTGGCGGTCTTCCTTTTTCTGAAATGCGTCATCCCACCGGCAGAGGCCTTTTGGGTCACGATCCTCATCAGTCTCATGCCCATCCATGTTGGCATGAGTGGAGCCAACGCCGGCTATCAGGTTTTTAGAATGACGGGGATTTTTCTTAGCCTCTGGCGGCTCCAAATATGGTGCTCTGCCCCGAGTCCAAGTAACCGTTTTTTTTACGCCGCAACGCTGCTCTTTACCATAGGATCATGCAGCGATTTTTTCATTCCCCTGGGTATTAACCTGATTGCAGCAAGCTGGCTGCGCAAAACTCCTGCCGGCTACGCCGCTTCACGGCAACGACTCTGGACCCATGGATGGGTAGTACTCCTCTGCTGGTTACCTTGTCTAATCTTGGTGGGTTGGTACTTCTATACTCAATACCTTGGAGAAACTGGCGGGGTCCTTTACCGGGCTACCACCGTAATGGCCTCGGGGGCCATTCCCTCTTTCACGCCTTTGCTTACCGGATTCAATCTCCTGACAGCGGCCGGGCCACTGGCTCTTTTGAGTCCGTTCGGCGCCGTGATGGCTATGCGCTCAAAGCATGCGCTATGGGCCCAGATCATAGCCCTTCTCTGGGGATTTGAATTTATTGTCATTTCACTATCGGGTCGGGCGATATGGACCGCCCATATCCTTAATTTGGCTACACCTGCCATAATTCTCTCCTATTTTGCGATACGAAAATATTCCTGGGCTCGTCCCTGCTTAATACTGGGTGGCGCGCTAACCTTGCTCATGACAGGTCTAGTAATCTTCAGAATCGGAAATTTTCCTATTAGAACGACCTATGGTTCACGCTGCATCCAGGACCCTGGGATAGAGGCGCTTGGGCAGGTTATCCGCTCTAAGATGATTTCAGCCACACAGGAACCTGGCTCCAAGAAGCTGAACCTTGCGGTCGACTTTGAAGGTGCGTGGTTTTATCTGGGTGCTGATACACAGGGACATGATTTTGTTTTAAATGACAGGACAAAAGAACAACCCTGTCTCTATGTGGTTCGACCCGGTATTCCATCAGCCTTCAACGAGGCCATTGCAAGCCGAATCCGGGGCAATACACCTACTCTGGAAATAGTCGACGGGAACCGTGTCCTGATGCAGGTTTTCAGCATTCCAGCAACCGTGTCCCTTGGCCGGTTCAGCAATCAACCTTTGAGAGCGGCCTTTTGGAAAAGCCACAATCAGGTGTCTGATTTTTCATTTTCGTTTCTTCCATGAACACCCTACCACCGATTATCTGAACGCCCCGCAATATGCCTACTGCATTTTATTTTTATTTAAATTCCGAAGCCCGGAGATCAGTAGTGAACGGTGAGGTGCAGTGCCCAGGAATGAATTACATGCTCTACGGGGCCGATCTATTGCCATCACATGGAATCATGGTTCACCATAACCTGGAAAAGCGTGGAGCCTCTTCGCGCAGGGTCTTATGGCTGGCCTGGCTGATTTCAAGGGGCGTCGCATTGAGCGGAGGGTCCGGCGGAGATTTCCAAACCGTTCTTCAAGAGCGTCGCCGTGCCAATCGGGAAAATGTCATCATTTCGACGGTGGACAATGTCGGGGTCCCCCTCGCGTATTTGAACGCTTTAGGATTGATCACCCCCCCTTTGGTGTATATCTCCATCGGCATCCCGGAGAGGATCCGCGCCATCAAAAGCGAATTGACGCGAGCCTTTTACCGTGTCCTCTACCGCCGAATTCCCTGCTTTGTCGCCTATGGGTGGCAAGAGACGGTTTGGCTGCGACAATGGCTGGGATTCCCTCCAGACAGTCCCCGGGTCGTCTTTATTCCGTTTGGAGTCGATCATCGTGCCTTCACGCCCAGGCCAGACGCACAGTTTGAGACCGACGTGCTATCAATAGGTGCTGATATGCAGCGAGATTTCGGGTTGCTGATTGATACAGCAAAAGCGACCTCCTCGATTTCATACCGCATCATTACCTCTTCCCGACACGCGGCCACATTCAGAACGACACCGCCAAACGTGCAGATCCTGACCGATGTCCCTTTTGCTGAGATCCACCGACAATTGGCCGCTACGCGACTAGTGGCACTCCCGTGCCATGAGAATACGTACTCAGCCGGAACCACCACTCTCCTTCAGGCAATGGCTATGGCCAAACCGATCGTGGTCACCCGCACTGGAGCCATCTCACATGGCTATCAACTAGAGGATAACGTCAACTGTCGCCTAGTGACGCCAGGCTCACAATCCGAATGGGGCCACGCTATCCAGAGCCTTCTAGACGACCCCGTAGGCCAGCACCGTCTCGGCGAAGCCGCACGAAAAACGGTGGAATCCCACCTAACGTGGGATCACTATGTAAACCGTCTGTCGGATGTGATAACCAAAATGAATCAACCGAATAAAAAAATATCCAAAACTAATGAAAATCGAGATCTTTGAGCCTGAATTGATCCAGCGCCAGGGCTTTAACGGCTTCTACAGATTTTTCCTATCGGCCCTAATCCGCTACAAAGGCGCAAAGGGGACAGACGCTGCGCGCCCCCTGCCACGGCTTACCCAACCACGGGAACACGAAAGCTGCTGGATCCGGATGGATGGACGCCTTGTCTTTTTCGACATGAGTGACCATGTTTTTTTCTACGATATCGAGGCGCTCAAGCTGTGTGATGTTTATTTTAAGGCCAACCTGAACTGGCCGGTCACCGATCGGGTTTTAACGAAATTCGAAGTGACCGCCCATCGAAGCAAAATTGTTCCCTTTATGTTCTTTGCCGACCAGCTCGACCAATACCGTTGCCACCGAGTCTGGAACGCTTTTTGGCACGGTAAACGTCGAGCGTACGATGTATGTCATGTTACAGGTGTCTACATGAATCCTGTGCAGGAGGGAAGTCCTTCCATTTTTGACGATCCAACCATCACTGTTACGCCGGCCAACTACCATTTTTGGATCCGATACCAAACTCAATGCGC
>JBBQNS010000095.1:0-14686 GCA_038330175.1 Kiritimatiellia bacterium | reverse complement strand
CAGGGGCGGCTGCGCGAGATACACATAGCCACTTTCAATCAGCTTCGGCATCTGGCGATAGAAGAACGTCAGCAACAACGTCCGGATATGCGAACCATCCACATCGGCATCCGTCATGATGATGATCTTGTGATAGCGCACCTTGGACACATCAAATTCATCCTGCCCGATTCCGGCGCCGATCGCCGTCACCATGGTCCGAATTTCGTTGTTATTCAGGATCTTATCCAGCCGCGCCTTCTCCACATTCAGAACCTTGCCGCGCAGAGGTAGAATGGCCTGGAATTCGCGGTTTCGGCCTTGCTTGGCCGAACCACCGGCGCTGTCGCCCTCAACCAGATATAATTCGCACAGGGCGGGATCACGTTCAGAACAATCGGCCAGTTTGCCGGGCAATGCGGCTGAATCCAGCGCGCCTTTACGGCGGGTCAGGTCGCGGGCCTTGCGGGCCGCATCACGGGCACGGGCCGAGAGCAACGCTTTCTCAATGATCCGCCGCGCGACGGGAGGATGCTCTTCAAGATAGGTGGCCAATTCATCATTCACCACCGACGCCACAATGCCCTCCACCTCACTGTTACCCAGCTTGGTTTTGGTCTGTCCTTCAAACTGCGGACCGGGCAGCTTCACGCTGATCACGGCCGTCATGCCTTCGCGGATATCTTCACCCGATAGGCTTTCCTTGTCCTCTTTGATCAGCTTGTTGGCCTTGGCGTAGGCATTGACCGTTCGTGTCAGCGCGGAACGGAAACCGCTCAGATGCGTTCCGCCCTCGGTGGTGTTGATGTTATTGGCGAAGCACAGCATCGTTTCGGTATAGGTATCCGTATACTGGAACGCAATTTCCACCTCGATTTTATCGCGCTCCTTCACAAAGGAGATCACCTTGGGATGAATCGCCGCTTTGCTGCGGTTCAAGTGTTCGACAAATTCCACCACGCCGCCTTTGAATTTAAAAAGCTCCTCGCGGGCAGGCTCTTCCTGGGTGAAGTTGATCTCAATGCCGCCATTTAAGAAAGCCAGCTCACGTAAGCGGTTCGCCAGGATATCCCACTCGAATTTTATGGAGCCGGTGAAAATCTGGGTATCCGGCAGGAACGTAATCTTGGTCCCCGTCCCACGCGTCTTGCCAATGGTTTCCAGCTTCGAAACCGCAACCCCGCGCTCATAGCGCTGATGATAGATCTGTCCGTCGCGACGCACTTCCACTTCCAACCACTCGCTCAAGGCATTGACACACGATACCCCGACACCATGTAAACCGCCCGAAACTTTATAGCTGTCGTTATCGAACTTTCCACCGGCATGCAGAACGGTAAGCGCCACTTCCACGGCCGGCCGTTTTTCCGTCGGATGCATATCCACGGGGATGCCACGCCCATTGTCATTAATCGTGCAGGAACCATCCGCATTGAGCCTGACCTGCACGCTGGTGCAATAGCCAGCCAGTGCCTCGTCAATGGAGTTATCAACCACCTCGTAAACTAAGTGATGCAAACCGCGGACTGAAGTGTCACCTATGTACATTGCTGGCCGTTTTCGAACCGCCTGCATGCCCTCTAAAACGGTGATGTGAGAGGCATCATAAGCCCCGGTCTTTTTATGTTGATCAGCCATAGTTCGAACTCATTCTTCTGGAATAACTTACGGGGTTCAAGGAACCTCCGTTTTTCGAGTCAAAAATAGACCACCCAAGAGGGCGGACATTTAAGGTTTGAACTGTATCGGAAGGCCTCTCTTTACGCAAGAAATATCTACGAAAATTGGGCCATTCTCATCAAGGCTAACCAGACCTTCCTTGGGCTATATTCGCAGGTCACGTCGCTTGCGACGTGCCGTCTTTAACAGGTTATATTTAGTAGGGCCGTCGCTTGCGACGCGCCGTCTTTAACAGGCGTCAAAAGGGGGGGAAACCGAGGGCTAAATTAACGTCCAAACTACAGCCGCCAGGGTTCCCATGGCCGCACCTGCCAATGCCCCGTCAAGGACCGTCCGCACACGGGGGGGCCGGGGTTTGAGATGGCGCAACGCTAAAAAGCCGATGAGGAGGGACATGACGATGGCGGTCGGGATGGCCCCAGCCAGCCCCGCCCATAATACTGAAAAAACAGAACCGTGCCCGACGTTGACGAGCGATTCAACCCCATCAGGGGAGACATATAACAGGTTTCCCATACCTGTCCCGATACTCATTCCGCCCATGATGCCAAGGAGAAACGAACAAAGGCTTAATAAGACACTATGGCGTGAAATCCACGATACCAGCGCGCCTGACACGGCTCCAGCCATCATCGCCGCTAATCCGGCCAGTTCCGGTAACGAAACTCCGGCCTCACTGGGATCAAGAACGGGAATAGCCATTTTATTAAAAGTCCTTCCGCACGCCCGAGAATCACCTGTTTGTGACCTCGTTATTCAGTCCTTTATGAGGGAGCACCTGTATTAATGTCAAGCATGGGTGTGTAGCCGAGCCCCTTTACGATCACGGAGTGTAGCTCTTTTTTTTTGGCTCGACGAGAATGCCTCGAGGGGTAAGACTTACCGTATTATGAAATTTATTCATTCATTAACATGGTTTGCAATGGTCGCTCTTGTTTCCGGATCCGCTTCATCCGCTTATTCTGAAAATACCGCCGACCTGTCCTCTCTGATCCGTGAATACGCCGCCGATCAGATGGATGTATCAAACTATTACGAGCTCCCTGGCGCGCCACTCAGGCTCGAACGGCTGGGCACGCTTTACTCAAACTGGTTAACCCGCCTCGAAACCGTCCCTTTTGACACCCTCCCCCAGCCTGGAAAAGTGAACTATCTGCTGCTAAAAAATGATCTTGAAAGCTCGCTAGGCTCCCTGGCTTTCGAGAAGCAACGCTGGGCCGAACTCGATCCACTTTTATCCTTTCGCGGCATCATCTATTCACTCGAACAGGCGCGCTGGCAGGGACTTCCCGTAAATGGACAGGCCGCAGCCACCCAAGTCAGCGAGCTTTCTCATATAATCAAACAGCTCAAGGAACGGGCGGAACAGGGCGTAAAGGCCCACTCCATCACCTCAGCCACCCCAACTATAGTGTCCTCACCCTCAACCAATCTTCCCCCACTTACACCCTCCCCCGCGTTAGCCCAGCGGGCAGCGGTTTCAGCCGACCAACTGCGAGAACTCCTGAAGAAGTGGTTCACTTTCTATAACGGATACCAACCTACGCTTTCCTGGTGGATCAAAACTCCTTACGAGGAAGCTAATAAACAGCTTGAGGAATATGCCAAATATCTGAAGGAAGACGTTGCCGGCCTGAAAGGAAAAGAGGATGACCCACTCCTCGGCACACCGATCGGGGCGGAAGAGCTGGCCCTCGCCATTCGGCACGAGATCCTACCTTATGACGCTGCGACTTTGCTCAAAATCGGAGAGCGCGAGCGGGCCTGGTGCGAAGTCGAAATGAAACGGGCCGCCAAAGAGATGGGATTCGGGGATGACTGGAAAGCCGCATTGACCAAGATCAAGGCCGACTTTGTTGAACCCGGCCAACAGGCTGAACTCGTCAGCCAGACCGCAAGACAAGCCATCTCTTTTGTAAAAGCTCACAACCTAGTCACTGTTCCCCCGCTATGCGAAGAAACTTGGCACCTTTTCATGATGCCGCCCGAAACACTTAAGACCATTCCTTATGCCGCGTACAACAATCAGAACATGCTGGTCGCGTATGCGCGCGATGATATGAAACATGAAGATAAACTGATGACCATGCGGGGTAACAATCGCCACTTCATCCATACCGTAACTCCACACGAACTCATTCCGGGCCATCACCTCCAGCGGTTTCAAGCCCTTCGTCACAACCAAGCGCGCGCCTATTTTTCGACACCATTTTGTATCGAAGGATGGGCCTTGTATTGGGAGCGTAAGCTCTGGGATCTTGGCTGGGCGGCCACTCCCGAGGATCAATTGGGCATGCTCTTCTGGCGGCTGAACCGTGCAGCACGAATTGAAGTTTCGCTCAAATTCCATCTTGGCCAGATGACGCCCAATCAAATGGTGGATTTCCTAGTTGATCATGTGGGGCACGAACACCTGGGCGCCACCAGTGAAGTGCGCCGATTCATTAGCGACGGCTACTCCCCTCTTTATCAGGCAGCCTATATGCTGGGGGGACTCCAGTTTGAAGCCCTAAGGAAAGAACTGGTGGGCGAAGGCAAGAAAATGACGGAGCAGGAGTTCAATGATGCCCTGTTGAATCAAAATGCTATCCCTATTGAATGGATCCGCGCGGAATTGCTCAATCTCCCCCTCACCCGCGACACCAAATCCAGCTGGAAATTTTAATTCACAGACACATCGGGCAGAACCGCTTTAGCCAGTTCCCCAAGACTGGGCGTCATGCGAACAGCATCCTTGAGATATTTTGCCGCCTGTATCACGGCTTTTTCATTGTCCCCGTACGCGTCATGAAGATAGAGCGCCACGGCAAACATATGCTGCGCTTGCTCGTATCGGGACAAGTCGCCCTTCTCAATGAAATACTTGATAAAGCGCATCATTTGAGCCACCGGCACGGCATCCCAGCTGTACTTGGCATCGCGTGTTTCAATTTTCGTGTCGTCGGCCTTTAAGATATCCTTGGTTCCCATCCAGCCAAAACGGTAACCGGTATCGGGATTAGTCTTCACTTCTGCCTTGACCCCGTCGATAATGGTCGTCTTCAGCTCGACCAGCATCTTATAAGCCTTTACCACATGCTTCCCTTTGGCTTTGCCTTCAGGCGTTTGGAGCTGCTTGCTCGATTTCTCCATGATCTCCAGGGCCTCTGCAAATTTATTTTGCTGAATAAGCACTCCGCAGGATTTTCGCCCTGCACCAATATCCGCCATATCAGCTTGGATTTTTGCCTGCTTTTCAGCTTCCCGTTTTTCGGCCGCAAGCCGCTCCGCCTCCAGCTTATTCTGAGCCTCTTTTTCGATCGCATCTCGCTTGGCGGCTTCAGCGGAATCCTGAGCGGCCCTTCCCATGGCCTTGGTAAATTTCTTCAGCGAGGACTCCATTGATTCCCCTCCCTTTTGGATTTTACCGAAGTCATCCGAAACCGATTTATGCAGATCTGACACTTGCCCGGGGATATTGGTGATGGACGAGAGCGCCGCCATGGCTATCGCAGAATTAGTCGCGCTCAGGATCACCTGCCTCTGGGCGGTTACTGCCTCCAGGTCGCTCTTTAACTCCGCGCTCGCACTCGTCATCTTGCCGGTTAGAAATTGGGTAACGGCCTCTACCACAATGGCTGCATTTGAGCTTGCCCCCACCCATTCTGATGCATCTGCCAGCGCCGTCGCGCCTGATGCCACCATCGAAACCATTTGCTGCGCATTGGAGGTCCACATCTCCGCCATGATGATACGGTTGGAAAAGTCGCCCGTAATAGGCTGAAGCATTTTCAAAATCAGATCTGCGCCCTGCAGTGATTTGGCCAGCGCGGCCTTTTCCTTCCCCTCCTCGGTCTTTTGGGCTTGCGTCACCTTATGAGAGTAGCAGCCCCCAATAATCCCGATCAGGGCTAATACCCCCACCACGCTCCCGATAATCACGTTTCGTTTGTGCGTGGACTTCCGCCCGCTCGCCACCGGCTCCAGCGGGCCGGAGTGAGTTAGCGCGCCCGAGGTGCTGGCCGTCATCGTCATTCCTACGGGCAATGCGCCCCCCTTTTTCTTGATCATCACGAACTTGCCGCTCTTTTTAGCCGCTTGCGGGCTCGGGTCAACCGGCGGTGCTAACACAGAAAAAACGCGCCGGAGATCGGAAAGCAAGGAGGTGTAATTAGGATACCGTTTCTGCGGCTCGGCTTCCAGCATGCGCGCGACAATCCCTTCGATTTCCGGATTGATGTCGGGGCGGAATTTGCTCAGCAGGGGAGCAGGCTCCTTGAGGCGGGCTTTTACCACATCCATCGGGGTTTCACCTTCAAACGGTGGCTTTAAAGTCAGCGCGTGGAAAAGGGTGCCCCCCAAACTATAAATATCCGAGCGCGCGTCTGCCGGATGACCTTTTAGTTTTTCCGGCGCGATGTAATACGGGGTTCCCCAAATTCCTTTGGCCGTGCCCCCCTCCGCCTTGGCCTTGAATTGGGCTAAGCCGAAATCCACCACCTTGGCGACTCCGTTATTATCTAAAAGAATATTTTCCGGCTTGACGTCACCGTGGATCAAGCTGATGGCGGCGGCCGCATTCAAGCCTTCAGCTACATCGATAATAATCCTGAGGATGGCGCTTTCATTAAGCATCACGCCCGTGCTAATCATATGATCCAGTCGCCCGCCCTCAAGCAGTTCCATAGCCAGATAGGGCTGTCCATGCGCCACTCCAAAGGAATAGATCTGTACAATATTAGGGTGATTCAGGGCAGCGGCTGCCTGTGCCTCGCGACGGAAGGTTTCTACGAATTCAGGATTGCCGCCGAAACTGGACTGCATAACCTTGATGGCCACCCAACGATCTAGCCCAACGTCATGGCCGCGATAAACCGCGCCCATCCCGCCCTTACCCAAAAGCTCTACCAACACAAAAGAGCCTAACTTGCCTGGGACACTTTGTTGAGTACCACATTCCGGACACGCAATCTGAGTGAATGTAGGCAGTCCGGAGATATCCAGTAGATGTTTACACTTTATGCACGTTGTTTCGTGCATCGGATCCGTTATGATTTCAGAAAAACTTGTCACCATGGCTTTTCACAAACGTTTATTGTTTTATGTGCCCATTTTGCATACTATAAAGTGCAGTGTCCATAGAAATTGAACTCATAACCGCACACAAATTGCACACCATGAATCCTATTTGCTTCAGCATCGGTTCTCATCCCATCTATTGGTACGGAGTGATGATGGCACTCGCTTTTATGGCGGGCCTCCTGCATTGGCACTGGCTGAGCCACCGCACCGGGCGTGATCCTGCGCTAGCCTCTGATCTTGCCTTCTGGTTGATGGTGGGCGGAATTTTGGGCGCACGAACCGCTTATGTGTTTTCAAACCTCCATTATTTCATGGCCGCCCCGCAGGAAATTATCAGGGTGGATCAGGGCGGCTTGATCTTCTACGGCGGCTTAATCGGCGGCATACTGGCTTTTTTAATTCTAATCAAATGGCGCCACCTCAAATTGGGCGACCTCGCCGACTATACCATCACCGCCCTCCCACTCGGGCACGCCTTCGGCCGCATCGGCTGTTTCCTGAACGGCTGCTGCGGAGGATGCGAGGTCTCCACGCCTTCACTCTTGACCGGTGGTTTATCCCACTATCCGGTTCAACTCTATGAAGCGGCCTTCAATTTTGGATTATACGGTCTCCTAACCTGGTATTTCCTCTATCGGCGCGGAACTAAATATGGCTCGGTGGTGGCCCTTTATCTGATGACTTACCCCGTTTGCCGGTTTCTGCTCGAATTCATCCGGGGCGATGAGCGCATGCGGGTCGGCGAACTGGATGTGGCTCAATTTGTCAGCCTTGCCCTGATCGTGATTGGTATCGCTGCATGGGTATGGATTCATCGACGTCATGAAAACACGACTCGTAACCCCTGACGGTAAAGGCAAGCGGCTGGACGCCTGGCTGAGCCTTATTGAGCCAGACCTCTCCCGTGCTCGCATTCAGGACTTAATCCGGACAGGTCATATCACCCTGAACGGAAAGCCCGCCAAACCTAGCCAATCCCTCTCTACCGGCCAAATGATTGAGATCGAAATCCCCGCCCCGATCCAAATAGATCTCAAGCCGGAATCCATTCCCCTGGATGTCCTGTACGAAGACTCCGACCTGATTGTGATCAACAAGCCCGCCGGACTGGTTGTCCACCCGGCTGCCGGACACGCCTCAGGAACCCTGGTCAATGCGCTCCTTTCTCATTGCCCCGACCTTGCAGGGATCAATGGCGAGAAACGCCCGGGCATCGTGCACCGCCTTGACCGCGACACTACCGGAGTAATGGTCGTTGCCAAAAACGAGATTTCCATGCGGGCACTGGCAAGCCAATTCAAGCTCCGTGAGACCACCAAGGAATATCTGGCATTGGTCTGGGGCCAGTTGAACCCGCCAGCCGGAAGAATTGAAACGCTGATCGGGCGGAATCCACGTGACCGAAAAAAAATGTGTACCAAACCGAATGTTGGGCGCCCCGCCATCACGAATTACGAAACCCGCGAAGCCTTCACAACCACCTCGCTAGTAAGCGTCCATATTGAAACGGGCCGTACCCACCAAATCCGCGTTCACATGGCGCACCTGGGCCACTCCATTGTTGGGGATCCGCAATACGGCCGAGCCCGTCACGAGGCCCTGCCCGTTCCTGTGCCTCCCCGTCAGATGCTCCATGCCGCCCGATTGGCTTTCACGCATCCGCTCACCGGCCAAGCGCTCGTTTTCGACGCACCGCTCCCCACAGATATGCAGTCGTTGCTCATCCAGTTACGTAACACTTCTGGAACGATAAAGCGTTAAGGCCGCAGCCATTGAATGCGGTTCAAGGCCAGGCGGAAACCGTTTGGCTCGTCTCCCAAGACAGTCAACCGAACATATCGGGCCGGAGGACACCCAATAACCGTGTAAAGATCAACGCTCAGGTTGTCCGAACCTGCCGCAGGTTGACCGGAAACTTTCGCCACCGTGGTGAACGCTCCCGATTCCCGGGCCAATTGCACGGTGAGCTCACGCGGAAACCGTGTTCTAGCTTCACCATCAGGCAGGAGCACGATCTTGGCCAGCGCGATCTCGCACCCCAGGTCGATCTCCATCTCCGTAGCGGACTCCGCCTTGACCAGAGGCAGGAAACGGGTGTCCAAAACCATCGCAGCTAGCGTTGGATCACTCCAAGCCCCTGCGGGAAGGTGGCTCAGTTCAATCTCATATCGCCCGGGCTTGAGGTCACACAATGCGCCCTTCTTCCCGTTGATGAGACAATTTCCAACTTCTGGCAATAGGACATCCGCCAGAATGCCTTGCGGCACCGTCAAGGTCAGCCGGAAGCTTGTTCCGGAAAGCTCCCAGCCCGCCTCAATCACGCCATGCGGTGTTGGGACCCGCCCCCTGGCCCACGTGACTTCTTGCACGGGCAGCGGTCGAACCTGAAAACGACGGTAGCCGGGTGCCAAGGGTTGCACACCCAGAATATAGGGGCTGAAATGGTCTGCAATGGCGGTATCCGGATGAGAGTCATCCCCCCATCCATTAGTGCTCAGACCCATACATTCAGTGGTCGCGGTCACACCCGCCCAGGATTCCTCGATTAACTTAAGCCAGTTGTGGTCGAAAATGGCACGTAACCCTGATTGGGCGAATCCATATTCGAATTTACCGCGACTAGCTAAACTCTGAAATTTTCCATGCCCGTGATGGATCAGGCGCGGTGCCATCCGCACGGCCTGCTCCGGTGAAACCAGCTTGGCCGCAAGCGCCAGAGCATTTGCCTCAAACCCGAAAGTCGGAGTCTCCAACGCGTCTATGAAATAACCGCCCGCCTCATCCCAGAATTTCTCGAATAGGGTGCGTCGAATCACTTGCGCGGTCTGTGAGGCGGCCTGACACTCAGCCGTCATATTCAGGTGCTCGGCAATCCGGGAGGCATCCGTGAAGACTTGCCATAACAGAATATTCATATAGGCACGCTGCCGGACATCGCCCAAGTTGAGATCCCCCGCGTGC
This sequence comes from Kiritimatiellia bacterium, assembly GCA_038330175.1. Lineage (GTDB taxonomy): Bacteria > Verrucomicrobiota > Kiritimatiellia > CAIKKV01 > CAITUY01 > JAABPW01. The sequence goes on along the minus strand of JBBQNS010000095.1, from coordinate 5,005 downwards.
TTCGAGGTCTCGCGCCGCTGCACAAAGACGCCATCCGGCCCCGTATGGCTCCGCAAATAGCCCAGCAGCCTCTGGATTGCCGGCATCATTTCCCGCATGAGGGCCGAATCCCCGGTATAGAGCAGATGATCCCACGCCACGGGAATCAGCCACGCGGCGAACTCGTCTGAGGGAAACGGACCATATTCGCCTGAGGCGGGCGCGACCCGGCATTCCGGATATGGCGCGGCATGGACATATCCTTCCGGGGTTTGGCTAAATGCCAGCATCTTCAGTGAGCCGTGCATATAGAGGGGGTTTGCAAAAGCGTAGTAGACATTGCGCTGTGCAAAATAGAGATCGCCGGACCAAACCAAGCGATCGCGCTTAGCGCCGTCGGCAACATAAGGAAGGGTCCGTGCAAATTGCCATTGCGACAAGTCCCCCTCAAAATCGTCAAAGAGCAATGTCTGCCCCTGGTTATTGGTGACACGGACCGCATCAAAGAGCGGCCATTTCTCTTTCGGCGTATAGAACCCCACGCGCCCGGCGAGAAACGACCCATCGCGTGTTTCATCAACCTTAACGCCATCCAGTCGCGTAGTGAGGATCGCACCATGGGCTTCGAGGGTCAGGTTGTAACGGACGCCATCCAGCAAAGGCGTATCGAGCAATTTCTCGCGCAATACGGAGTCCAGTCCATCTTGGCGCCGAATCAGCCGGAACTTGCCATCGAGCGCGAACTCGACGAGGTAGGCGTTATGCGCGTCCTGTGCGCGGAAGGCAACCCCCGCAGCAGAGACATGATGCGGATTGATCCGTAGTTCAAAAGTCGTCTCAATCACAACATCGCGCCAATCGGAGCCGGTCACAGAAAGCCCGATGTCATCACCTTGTTCCAGCTTACGCGGCAACAGCCAACCGTCGACAGTCTTCCAGGCGTCGTGGTTCGGGAAAGAGGCTATTTGCAGCGTCCAGGTGCTGATGTACCAGAGGCGGTTAAGACGCTCGTCGCTGCAAAGAAAATGGCCATCATGCGGCGAACGGTCATACACCGCGCTATTGACGATGACCACGGCGCTAATCTCCACGGAGCCCGGGGAATCCAGTTGCAGCCGTATATATCGCGTTTGTCCCTGGATCAACGGAGCAATAAACGAGCCCGTCCGTGGAATCGTGTAGAGCTCATGCCGATTCACGTTACCCGGCAAGACGGGCAGATCAAACGTCTCGCCAAGATAACGCGCACTGCTCTCGCGCGAAAAACACCCCGTCTCACAAAGGCCATCAGGATGGCAGGCATAGGCCAAGCGCACCACGGGCGTGCCCTTTTTTGCCGCGACCGAGAAAACGGTATAGCCCCCCACACTGGCGCGGCCGAAATCCAGAATGACCACCGGCTGGGGGCCACCGGGTTCAAAAACCAGACAGCAGCTCGCCCCATCCGGGCGCAACAGGGCGGTGGCGTTCTCCACTTGGCCTTCGGTTCGAAAAATGGCAACAGGCAGAACCCGATCGGTCAAAGGCGTCAGAACGTGAGCCTCTGCCTGTTTCAACCAAGCCTCGTCAGCTATCGCAGCAAGTTTTTCCTGTTGATTCGTAGTCATTGTCATTTCCTTAGATTATTGGTGGCTGATTGTATCTTTGCCGTTAGGTCGGTCAAGCGTTTCCTGTTTTTGACATCCCCCGCCTCTTTGTGATAGCTATTCACCCTCAAATTACGAAAGAAAAGGAAGTTATGCAGGCATTTACCTATCAATCGGGAAAGTTGTTCGCTGAAGGGGTCTCCGTTGAGGAGCTGGCACGTCGGTATGGCACCCCACTTTATGTTTACAGCCAATCGCATCTCCGGGAGCGCTATCAAGCCATCGCGTCGGCCATGGCGGAAGTCAAACCTCTGATTTGCTATTCCGTCAAAGCAAACAGCAATGCCGCCATCATCAAGACCCTTGCGGATGAAGGCGCCGGATTTGATATTGTTTCCGGAGGTGAACTCTTCCGCGTCCTGCGCGCCGGAGCCAAGGCCAACACCATCGTTTTCGCAGGCGTCGGCAAGACCCGCGAGGAAATTGAATACGCCCTGACGGAACAAATTGCGTTTTTCACCTGCGAGTCGGAACCTGAAGCCCAGCGCATTTCCGAATGCGCCAAGCGCCTTGGCGTGACGGGTCGCATTGCGTTCCGCGTCAACCCGGATGTCGATCCCAAAACCCACAAATATATCAGCACCGGCAAGAAGGAAAACAAGTTCGGTCTCGATTTCGAACGCACCATGCAGGCTTATGCAATGGCCGCCACCTTTCCCCATATCGAAATTGCCGGCTTGCACATGCATATCGGGTCCCAACTCCTGGATGCGGCGCCATTTGGCGAAGCGCTGGCCAAGGTGTCGGATGTCTGTCGTCAGCTCAAAGCCAAATACCCCACCTTCCGGTATCTGGACATCGGCGGCGGACTGGGTATCAACTACAAGCCCGAGCAGCAGGCGCTGGATCCCAAGATGTTCGCCTCGCTCATGATCCCCACCTTGAAGGAATTGGGCCTGCAAGTGGTCATGGAGCCCGGCCGCAGCATCGTCGGGAACGCCGGCATCCTGGTCACCCGCGTTCAATATGTGAAGAAGAGCCACTTCAAGACCTTTATTGTAGTGGATGCGGGTATGAATGACCTGATCCGCCCCTCGCTCTATCAGGCGCATCACGAGATTCTGGCCGTTAATGCTACGGACAAAACGGTTACCGGCGATCTCGTGGGGCCCATTTGCGAATCAGGCGATTTCCTGGCGCAGGATCGTGAATTGCCGGATGTCAAGGAGCGCGACCTGGTAGTGGCCTTGAGCGCAGGGGCCTACGGCTTCGCCATGTCCTCAAATTACAATAGCCGCCCGCGTGCCGCCGAAATCATGGTGGACGGAACTGAGGCCACCCAAATTCGTCAACGCGAAACCTGGGAGGATCTGGTCCGCGGCGAAGCCTTGTCCTAAATCTCGGGCGTCCTGCAGGACGCCAAGGCTGTTAGCCGTTTAGGCTGTAGACTGTTAGGTAAAAACGAGGAACTCAAAACCTGCCAATGGCCGGGACCAAAATTGTAGGAGCAGCGCTTGCGCGCGATGTCCTCCCGGTGTCCTAATAGTCTAACAGCCTACAGTCTTTTAACCTGCATGCAGCGGGACATAAAAAAGACTCAAATTCTTCGCATTTTGTTGGCAGTTCGATCGAGGATGATCTATCGTCGGGCTTCAACGAAAAGGGAGACAGTCATGTTTACAGGTGCTTATACAGCCATTGTCACACCGTTTAATAAAGACGGGAGTGTGGACTACGAAAAACTACGCGCTTTGATTGCCATGCAAATAGAGGCCGGCATCGATGGTATTGTCCCGGTCGGCACTACTGGGGAATCCCCCACCGTGGATGTGGATGAACATCAAAAAATCATTGAGGTCACAATTGCCGCCTGCCGCGGAAAAATCAAAGTCATTGCCGGTACAGGTGCGAATTCCACCGCTGAAGCTTTGGAACTGACTCGTCATGCCCTTGCCGCTGGCGCCGACGGCACCTTGCAAGTCACGCCCTATTACAATAAGCCCAATCAAGAGGGGTTGTATCGCCATTTCTCGGCGATCGCCGATCTGGGTCTTCCAGTCGTGTTGTATAATGTCCCCGGCCGTTCCGCCCGTGAAATTGAAGTCACGACCATTGCCCGTCTTGCAAAACACACGAAAATTGTTTGCGTGAAAGAAGCGGGCGGAAGTGCCGATCGCGTCAGCCAAATTCTTTCCGCCTGTAACATCACCGTACTCTGCGGTGACGATTCGTTAACGTTGCCGATGATGGTCTTGGGCGCCAAGGGTGTCATCAGCGTGGCCTCCAATATCGCGCCCAAACCTGTGGCAGATCTGGTGCATGCCGCCGCCGCCGGTCACTGGGACGAGGCCCGTGCCTTGCACATGAAATATTATCGGCTTTTCACTGATATCTTCGTTGATACCAACCCCATCCCGATCAAAGCCGCCATGGCTATAGCCGGAATGATCGAAGAAATCTATCGTCTGCCCCTGTGCGAAACCTCGGAAGCCAATAAGAAGAAGTTGGCCGAGTGCCTCAAGCTAGTAGGTTTGATCCGGTAAATCATCAAAGTCCCGCGCTCAGAGCTTCTACCACGGCGGACGCAGGCAGCGGTGAAATCGTGCCTGCCAACATGCCACAAGCGGCATGAATGTCCTGTCCTCCGCTATACCGACGCGCGACCGGCATCTTGAGGTGCTGCCGCAGTGCATCTCGAAAGGCATCAAGCTCCAAAGCTGAGGGCGGACTAAATCGGCCCATGGGATCGTTCACATCAATAAGATCCAGCGTGAGCGGCAAGTCCTGAACCAGAGAGGCCAATTGCAAGGCATCTTCAACCCGGGTATTGAATCCGGAAATCATCGTCCAGGCCAAGGTCACACGTCGTCCCGACTGCTGCTGATACTCGTGAATGGCGGGCATCAGTTCGGATAGCGGATAGGTCGCCTCAACCGGCATCAGCGAAAGACGCCGTGCGGAATCCGCACTCGTCAGTGACACAACCAGCCGGAACGGTAGCTTATCGGCCGTAAAGCGGTGGATCTCGGGCACAATCCCTACGGTGGAAATGCTGATCGCCTTACCTGAAATGGCCATCCCACAGGGTTCTGACAGAATTCGTGCCGCCCGAATGACGGCATCATAATTGAGCAAGGGTTCGCCCATTCCCATAAACACCACGCCACGCACCGGATGCAGTGAATCGGCCTGAATGCGAATCACCTGATCGACTATTTCCCATGCGGCCAAATTGCGACCAAACCCCTGTCGTCCTGTAGCGCAAAAGGCACACCCCATGGCACAGCCTGCCTGTGAACTTACACAAACGATATATTTTGGATCATTCTCCCGATGCAGGAGCGGAATGCGGACGGCTTCAAATACCTCGGGGCCATCCCCAGAGAAAAAATATTTTGTAAAGCCATCACGGGGGGAGACCACCTTACTGAGGGTGGTCA
>JBBQNS010000094.1:0-15207 GCA_038330175.1 Kiritimatiellia bacterium | reverse complement strand
AAAACCTATATATATCAGACTACATAAGCATTGTAAAGTATTATTTATAACAAATTACTGGCTACAAATAAGAGAAAAAAAAGACGCAGCCAGTTGATTATAAAATAGTTACGACGATTTTCCCAAACAATGTCCGCCTTGCGGGAGAGGATTGAGGTGAGGGGGTGATTCGATAATTTTGAGCTTAGCTTGATAGGTTATGGCGACGGGCCTACGAGAAAGCCTGCGAAAAAGCCCATTCGACAGACGCTAAGTAAGTGCGGGCGGTGCTGCGTCGAAGGCGGGAATAAACCAGTTGGGATTCCGCAAACGCGCACGCAAGGTATTCCCATTGCTCCAACATCTTATCCATCCGATGCTGATCGCCGCTCAGCCATTCGCCGTAGCCTTCATATAACCTCGCGTGGAACTTGACAAGCTGTCCGCGCCGGGCTTCCGTTGATAACGGCAGGCCGCCTTTAATTTGCGCAGGAAGAAAGGGGTTTCTCAACGCGCCCCGTCCGATCATCCAGGTCGTTACTGAGGGCAGTTTCTGCTGCAGCTCGCGGAATCCCTCGATACTGGCAATGTCGCCGTTATAGACAAACGCATGCCGACATACATTCAACGCACTCCCAGCGCGGTCGATATCAACCTGGCCCTCATACATCTGATCCGCCGTACGCGCATGTAGCATCACCTGTGTCAAAGGAAAACGATTCAGCACTTCCAGCACCGCCTGATATTCATCTGGATCATGATAGCCCAGCCGCATTTTAACCGATAGCCGCAGCGGAATGTCCTTCATGACTTCCGTCAGGATGGCATCGATGCGACTCGCCTGCGGGAGCAGGCCGGCCCCGCGCCCGCGCCCCGCTACCGTTGGATAGGGACACCCCAGATTCCAGTTCACTTCCGCATGGCCAACGCTGCTCAATTCGCGCAAAGCCAGAGAGAAGGTTTGGGGATGATGCGTCAAGACCTGCGGAATCGTTAGCAACGCCTGATTATTCTCCAAAGCTACCTGTCGCAATTCAGCGGGACGCAGGGGATGTCCTTGGCGGAGCTGCAAAAACGGAGCTACCGCCCCGTCAAAGCCACCAAAGCAGTCGGCAAACGCCTCACGATAAACGACATCCGTCACGCCGCGGATCGGGGCAAGGATCAAGGTCGGTGTCAAGTGAGTGGTCGCGGGATTCAACAAGCTGTCAGCGGGCACCGTCATTTCAAATACCTCCTAAAAATCAAAAACGGCCTGCTGGGGGTGGACGGGCGGCAACGACCTTATGGGTAAAGCCCGGGGAATAATGGGAACGACCTGCGCGCCGGGATTTTCATAAGGCTCATCAGGAGGGAGTGCCTCTTGCTGGCGCGCTTCAACGGCCAACTGATCGCACCGTTCGTTCTCAGGATGTTCATTGTGACTCTTGACCCATACGAATTTGACGGTTTGGCCAGCCGTAAGATCCAAGAGCGTTCCCCAAAGATCCTCATTCTTCGCGCGATCCCGGGGGCCCCGCATCCAGCCTTTGGAACGCCAGCGCCGCGCATGCCCTTCGTTAAACATATCCACGAGATACCGGGAATCGCTGAAAATGGTGATAACGAGGCCCGACTCCTGATCCGCCGTAACGCCCTTCAAGCCCTCAATCGCAGCCAAAATTTCCATCCGGTTATTCGTGGTTTTGCGAAATCCGCCGGACAGCTCCCGCTTTTGCCCGTTTCTGATAATGATCGCCCCATACCCGCCGCGTCCGGGGTTCGGTGAACAGGCACCATCCGTATAGATCTCAATGAGTGGGTCAGCAGACATGGGCACCAGTATGCCAGCACGTTTATAAAGAAAGGAGAAAAAACCACCTTCATTATCCGTTGACATTTCCGGCGGTATTCATTAATAAGTGAGTGCTTACTTTTTAAAGAGGCAGGATTTTTCAATGGCGCGACCTGTACATATACAACCTGATGCGATTCTTGAAGCGGCCCGGAAGGTCTTCATGATCCATGGCTATAAGGCCAGCACGCTCCTGATTGCCAAGGCGGCAGGTGTTTCAGAAGGCTCCCTGTTCAAGCGCTACAAAAGCAAATGCAACTTGTTCCTCGCCGCCATGAGCGTGGAGGCGAACGAGCAGGACTGGGAGAGTTGCCTGATGGCGTCCGCCGGGAAAGGCGATATCCGCGCCACCCTTGAAACCGCGGGCGCCCATCTCCTGAGCCACCTCCTCTTGCTCCTGCCACGCCTCATGATGGTCACGTCGAGCGGCATCACCATCCCCAATCATCATGAACCCGGCGAGCGCCCGGCACCCATCCAAAAAATGGAAGTGCTGTGCAACTATTTCAAACTGGAAATTAAAGCCGGGCGCATGAAAATGAAATCGCCCGAAATTCAGGCGCAGGCTTTTTTCGGGGCGCTCTCCCACTATGCCTGGTGCGAGACCCTCTTTGATTACAAGCCTGCCCCGCCCAAAGAGTATGTCCGTAATATAGTAGACACTATTGTAAAAGGCTCTAATCCAAACCTATCGAGTCGAAAATCATGAAAACAATCACTATACACTCTCTCGCCGCATCTATGCTGGCGGCACTGATCGCCGGTTGCGTGCAAGCCCCCCCGCCCCCGTCCCAAACCGAGGCCTGGGAAGCCCCGGCGGCCGCCCAACACGAAGACAAGGTCTGGGAAGCCGTTCGGGCCGCAACGCCCCCCGACCTCTCCAAACCGCTGACGCTGCCGGAGATTGCTGATCTCGCGCTCCACAACAACCCCAGCACGAGCAAAGCCTGGCAGGATGCCCGCGCCGCCTCGGAACAGGTTCGCTTTGCCCAGGGGTATTTCATGCCCAGCGTGACCGCCAATGCCGGAATGACCCGGACCACCACGGCGGCTCATCCTGAAAGTTTTGATCAGAATAATCTGGCTTATGGGCCGAGCCTGCAATTGAGTTATCTCGTTTTTAACTTTGGCGGCGGACGCAGTGCCGCGGTTGAACAGGCGCTCCAAACGGTCTACGCCAGCAACTTCGCCTTCAACCGCGCCATTCAAGATTCCCTGCTTGCAGCGGAACTCGCCTACTATCAAGTCATCAGCGCGCAAGCGGGTGTGGAAGCGGCCTCGACCAATGCGGTTGATACCAAAACGATCCTGGACGCAGCAACCGAGCGTCTGAAGGCAGGCGTCGGCGTTGACCTCGAAGTGCTCCAGGCCCAGACGCTTTATGATCAAACTCTTTTCACGCTCGCGAGCGCCGAAGGACAGGAGAAAATCAGCTGGGGCTTGCTCGCTCAAGCGGTGCATTTACCAGCGGATACCCTGCTCCGAATCGCCCCTCCTACCACCAATATGCCGGACTCGTTCTCCGAATTAGATATGCGTCGGTTTATCGATGCCGCCTTGGCGCGTCGTCCGGATCTTGCCGCCTTGCGAGCCTTACTCGTGTCCAAGGAAGCGGCGATCCGGGTGCAAAAGGCCTCCCGCTGGCCGTCGCTGTACCTCAATGGGGCCATCGCGCGCAACTACAACGAACTCTACGGCCAGAGCAATCGTGCCGCACCCAATGATGAATGGAGTTACATTGGTGGCGTCAGCGTGAAGTGGAATATTTTTGATGGCATCCAAACCCTGAGCTCCATCCGCACCGCCGAAGCCCAAGCGAAGTCCGCACGAGCCCTGCTCCTGCAGGCGGAATTGGGCGCCAGCACCGAAATCTGGACGCGCTACCAGTATTACGAGACCTCCCTGCGCATGTACAACTTCAGCGTCTCCGCTTTCAAGAGCGCCACGGCCTCATGGGAACTTGCCATGGAAAGTTATAAATCCGGCGTCAAAAGTATTCTCGATGTTCTGGCTGCCGAATCCCAGCTGGCGCAGGCTCGCAGCCAGCAGATTAACGCGCGCCAGAATGTCTTCACCGCATTGGCTTCATTAGCCCACGCCACGGGCGTGATCGAAACCAACGGATCCCTTGAAACACAGGGCATCTTGAAAGGGAAATAACCAGACCCTGGATTTCATTTTTTTAAACTTTAGCCTAAGGATCAACACACATGAATAACATCACACGTTTAAGCACCTCCCTCGTTACCCTCACCGCGCTCAGCTTGCTCACCAGCGCCTGCGGAAAAAAACAGGATGCCGCTCCGCCCTCGGCCCCACCGGTCATCGTAACCTTGACGCCAGCGATTAAAATGGACACCCCTGTCGTCATCACGACCTACGGGAACACTCAGGACAAAGAGAGCGTCGACATCGTTCCCCAGATTTCCGGTCAATTGCTGAGCGTGTTGTTTCAAGAGGGCGCCATTGTTACTAACGGCCAGCCGCTCTTCCAAATCGATGCGCGGGATTATCAATTTCGCGTGCAACAAGCCGAAGGGATGATTGCCGCAGATAAATCCGCTTTGGAACTGGCCCGGCTTACCCTTGAGCGCAACCAGCCCCTCTTGGGCAAACGCCTGATCTCACAGGAAGTGTTTGATACCATCAAAAACAAAACCACCTCCCTTGAAGCCCAACTCGCCATTGATCAAGCGGCGCTGGAACAGGCGCGGCTCAATCTTTCCCGCTGCACCGTCCTTTCACCCATTAATGGCATCTGCTCCAAACGTTATGTCGATGCTGGAAATCTAGTGGCCGCCGGAATGACGCGCCTGACCAATGTTCGCAACTACACCCCACTCCGCCTGGAGTGCTCGCTGTCGGAACAATATCTGCCCCAAATCCGAAGCGCCTTGGCGGTAGGTCCCATTCCTATTGAGATCACGCCGCGCGGCGATACCAACCATTACCCGGGCACGATCTCATTTATCGACAATGCCGTGGATCCCATGACCGGCACCATCCTGCTCCGGGGCGAAGTACCCAATCCCAACATGACGCTGTGGGCCAAACAGTTTGTAGACATCCGGATCATTGAATCCACCATTCCGGATGCGGTTTTGGTACCGGAAAGCGCCATTCAATTCAGCAAAAATGGCCCCTACCTCTATGTTGCCAATTCCAACAGCGTCTCGGAATTAAGGCCCGTAAAACTTGGCGTGCGCCACAACAACCTGCTTCAAATTACCGAGGGAGTCCAAGCGGGCGAATCGGTGGTGGCCATGGGACTCGTGATGATGCGACCCGGTGCCACCGTCATGGATGCGTCAAAAATGCAACAAATGCAACCCCCGGGCGCTCCTAAGAAGTAATCCTAACAGCTTAACCATAAAGTGAGACCCCTATGAGCTTTTCTGAAATATTTATTCGACGGCCGGTTATGACGATTCTCCTCACCACATTGATGGTGGTGGGGGGCGTATGGGCCTATTTACAACTTCCGGTCAACAGTCTGCCCACCGTCGATTACCCGGTGATTCAAGTCACCGTCGCCTATCCGGGCGCCAGTCCGGCCACCATGGCCTCCACCGTGGCCACCCCGCTGGAAAATGAATTTACCCAGATCAGCGGGCTGGAGTCCATGTACTCGGACAACAAGCAGGGGATCACCACGATCACACTGTCATTCAGCTTGAATCGTAACGTTGACCTTTTGGCGCCAGATGTTCAAGCGGCGATCACCCGGGCGACACGAAACCTCCCAGTCGATCTGCCCAGTCCGCCCACCTACCAAAAATTCAACCCCTCCGACGCTCCCATCTATTACCTGCTCTTGTATTCCGACATCATGCCGCATGGCGAACTGTACGACTATGCCAACCACATCGTCTCCCGTAAATTAAGCATGATTGAAGGGGTCTCCAAAGTGGAGGCCTTTGGCGCTAAAAACGCGGTGCGCATTCAGTTCAGTCCGGAGAAACTCGCCGCCTACCAGATCGGCGTAGATGAACTGGCCATGGTTCTAAAAACCGGTACCGCCAACATTCCCGGCGGCAGTTTAAACGGGGCCCAGCGCACTTTTGTGATCGAGCCGCAGGGGCAGTTACGCACCGCCCGTGAATACGGCGAACTCATCATCACCACTCGCAACAATGCACCCGTCCGGGTGAAGGACGTGGCCAAATGCGTCGACAGTCTTGCTAATGACCTGGTGAACATCCGCTACACCACCGGCACGGAACCTATTCACAGTCAATGCGTGGTCATGCGGCTCTCACGTGTCAGCGGAGCCAATACCGTTGCCGTGGCCAAACGGGTCACGCAGACCCTGGATGAGGCCCGCAAGGAACTCCCCTCCAACATTACCCTGGTAACCATGTATAATGGATCCGAACCCATCATCGACTCACTTCATGACGTTCAACTCACCGTGGGCATCTCGCTGCTAATGGTGGTACTGGTGATTTTTTTCTTCCTCGGCCGCATCCGCGAAACCATCATTCCAAGTATCGTGCTGCCCATCTCCCTACTGGGCACGTTCCTGATCATGCTCCCCTCAAACTTCAGCTTGGATATCCTGTCCTTGATGGGCATCATACTGGCCGTCGGCTTTCTGGTCGATGACGCCATTGTGGTTCTGGAAAACACCGTACGCCATCTGGAAGAGGGCAAAAAGCCGATTCCTGCGGCCTTGCAAAGCATGAAGGAGATTTCCTTCACCGTCATTTCAACCAGCGCGGCGCTGATCATCGTCTTTACGCCGCTGGTATTCATGAGCGGTGCCGTGGGCCGGAACCTGCGCGAATTCGCCCTCACCGTCATCTTCGCCATCATCGTCTCCACCATCCTGGCCTTAACCCTGTCCCCCATGATGTGCGCCCGCATCCTTCACCACGAAAAGGCACCCAATTCCCTGCAACGCAGCATTACGGCGTTTATCCAGGGAATGATCCGGCAATACGGTATCGCCCTCCACTTCCAGCTTCGCCACAAATGGCTGGCGGTGGTGGCCTGGGTCATTTGTATTGTTGGCGCGGGCATCCTTTACGTCAAATTGCCCGGTGATTTTCTCCCTCCCGGCGACAGCAGTTTTATTTTTGGCGCGATGATCATGCCGCAAGGCTCTTCCACGGAACAGATGCAGGCCTATCAAACCAAGGTCATGAGCGCACTCCGGCAAAATCCTGCCGTGGCCCGCATTGGAAGTGTCACGGGCATCGCGCCGGGCGCCGACCAAAGCATGGGCTTTGTGTTCGTTCGGCTAAAGCCACCACGTGAACGCGAACCCATTGATCAAATTGCCCAGAAACTGATGATGCAAGCCATGGCCATTCCCGATGGGCTCTGCGCCATGAAAGCGATGCCCGTTTTAAAAATCAGCTCGGGCGTAGATTCCACGGCTCAAGGCAGCGATTACGGATATCTCATCAAGGGACTGGACCGGGACACTGTTTATAAAACCGCGTTTTTACTGGAGATGCAGATTCGCCAGATTCCCTTCCTGAATCCCTTCACCATCCAAAACAGCGTCAAACTGAACATGCCCCGTCTGGATATCTCCATTGACCGGAACCGCGCCTCGGCACTGGGCGTCTCCGCCACCTCCATTGAACAGGCGCTGGCCCTTTCTTTCGCGGGCGGCTATATAACCCAATTTACGACCGATCAGGATCAATATCAGGTCATTCCTGAAATCCAGAAATCCAGCCAGCGCCTGCCCGATGATCTGGCCCTTCTCTATCTGCGCTCATCTTATGGGCCATTGGTTCCCATCCGCTCCATCATCAAGTGGACGGAAGGCGCCGGCCCGCAGAATGTGCCGCATGCCCAACAACATGAGGCTGCCACCATTTCCTTCAGCGCCTTCCCCGGCCTTCCTTTGGGCGTCGTCGCCAGCGAAATTGAAGCGAAGGCCGCCGCCGTCCTCCCCCCCACCGTACAAGGCGCGTTTATTGGCGATATGGTGGAATTCAAGAAATCCATCGCCAGTCTGGGTATCCTGCTGTTGATTGCGATCTTCCTGAAATACATCGTGTTGGGAATGCTGTACGAAAGCTATATCCATCCCTTCACGATTCTCACCACCCTGCCGGTGGCGCTCTTCGGCGGCTTCCTGACGCTCTACATTTTCGGAAGCACCCTATCGCTTTACGCCTACATCGGCGTCTTCGTCCTGCTGGGCTTGATCACCAAGAATGGGATTCTGATGGTGGACTTTGCCTTGCAACGTCGGGCGGAAGGGATGAACAGTTATGACGCCATTCATAGCGCCTGCGTCGTGCGGTTCCGCCCGATCTTGATGACCGGTCTGTGCGCCATTCTGGGTGCCATGCCCATCGCGTTAGGCTTCGGCACCGATGCCTCCAGCCGCAAACCGCTCGGACTGGTGATTGTCGGCGGGATGATTTTTGCCCAGGTGATCACGCTCTTCGTCACCCCCGGCATCTATCTCTACATGGAAAAGATTCAGGCCAAGTTCTTCAAAACACGAATCGATCTCGAATAATGCCGGAGGCTCCGGTTGCGGCGAACTCGCCGCAGCCGCCTTTGCGTGCTTCTGTTCAAAATCTTCCTTTTAATTCCGACTACGCCAGTATTACGGAAGCTCATCGGCTGACAACATCGCCAACGGCTTTAGCGCCACATCCCGCTTCGAAAGGATCGGAGTGGTGACGGGCCAGGGAATACCAAGCGCCGGATCCGACCAGAGAATGCCCTTCTCATCTTTCGGTGAATAATAAGCACTGCATTTGTACATGAAATCTGCTTCTTCGCTCAACACGCAGAACCCATGCGCGAATCCGGCAGGAATAAAAAATTGATGGTGATTCGTGGCTGACAGAATGGCACTAACCCATTTCCCGAAAGTGGGCGAACCGCGCCGGACATCAACAGCCACGTCAAAAATCTCCCCGCTCATGGCCCAGACCAATTTATCCTGGGGGTTGGGCAACTGGTAATGAAGCCCGCGCAGAGTGCCTTTAGTGGAATGCGACCAATTATCCTGAACAAACGGGATCGTGATCCCTGCCTCACAATATTTTTCCGCATGGAAGTTTTCCTGGAAGAACCCGCGCGTATCACCAAACACATCCGGAATAATCAGTTTAACCTCAGAGATTGCCTGCGGAATAACTTGTAATGCCATAATTACACATCCTCTGACATGCGAATCAGATACTGTCCATATTCATTCTTAATCATTTCCTGACCCAATGCCTTTAGTTGTTCACGGGAAATATATCCCATTGAAAACGCAATTTCCTCAATGCAGGCTATTTTGAAACCCTGCCGGACCTGAACGGTTTGAACAAAACTAGACGCCTGATACATCGAATCATGAGTGCCGGTATCCAGCCAGGCAAAGCCCCGGCCCAGGGAATGTACCTTAAGCTTGCCCGCCTTCAAATAGGCCAGATTCAAGTCGGTGATCTCCAGTTCACCACGTGGTGATGGTTTGAGCTTGGCGGCTATATCCAACACCCGGTTGTCATAGAAATAAAGGCCGGGGATCGCATATTTCGATTTAGGGTTAGTCGGCTTTTCTTCCAGTGAGAGCGCCTTGCCGTTTTCATCAAACTCAATCACCCCATAGCGTTCCGGATCTGCCACAGGATACGCAAAAATCATGGCGCCCTCTTTGAGTTTGCAGGCCTCTTTCAAGACGACTGAGAAATTATCTCCGTAGAAAATATTATCTCCAAGGATCAGGGCAACGGAATCGGTTCCGACAAACTCACGGCCAATGATAAACGCCTGTGCCAGGCCTTCAGGTTTTGGCTGTTCCGCATAGGAGAGCCTGAGCCCGAGTTGCACCCCGTCGCCCAGCAAGATGCGAAACAAGGGCAGATCATGCGGAGTACTGATGATCAGAATGTCCCGGATCCCCGCCAACATCAAAACGGAGAGAGGATAATAAATCATCGGCTTATCATATATCGGCATCAGCTGCTTACTCACCGCTTTCGTCAGCGGAAAGAGTCGCGTTCCCGAGCCTCCGGCCAAAACGATTCCCTTCATAATCCATTCTCCTTTGTCTATTCAGACCTATTGTCGAAAAATATGATCCTATGTCGAGCGATTAGTTAGCATAAATTGCTCATAGATTGGGCTTTTCTTGTGGGAGGGGCGCTATGCGCCGCGATGGCCCATATCAGGTCGTCCGTCGAGATCCTATCGCGGCGCATAGCGCCCCTCCCACAAAGAAAACACCCAGGGGAACTTGGTTTAGCTCATTTGTTGACAAGCCAATCAGCCCGCCCGGAACATTTGCCCCAGGCGCTTTCCCATCAATGCCGCCGCCAGAAGTAGACCCGCCCCCAACAAAGCCATAGCCCAGACCCCAAGAGCCGAGGCGACATTCAGGCCATTTTCGAGACTATCGAGTAACGCGTAAATAGCCTTGGTAATGGGATAAAAGTTTTCAGACTGCGCAAGTATAAGACTATCGGACACCTCCAGCATGGAAAAGGAAAAGCACAGGATGGCGCCGGCTAATAAATTCGCTGAAATCAAGGGGAGCGTGATCCGCCACACGACTCTGAACGGGGTCGCCCCGAGATTGGCGGCCGCTTCCTCGTACGTCGAGCTAACCTGCTCCAACCCGGCATGCGCCGCCCGCACCATATATGGCAATCTCCTTATGGCATAACTTACCGACAGAAGAATCATGGGATTCATGCGCGGGTCCAGCAGGGTATTCGGGAAGCTCCCTGAAAAACACCCCATGTATCCAAAGGCGATAACCAAGCCCGGCACCGCCAGCGGCAGCATCGCCAGCGCATCCAGCCAGTCACTGCCCCAGATCCGCTTACGCACACACAACCAGGCTATTCCAAAACCCAACAGTAAATCCAGCACCGTGGCTACCAGGGAAAACGAGAGACTGTTCCGCAAGGCCGTCCGGGTAAGTTCGGAGTTCAGTGCCTGTCCGAAAAACTCGAACGTGAAGCCTTGCGGCAGCACCGTCAGGAACCAGCGATGGCTAAGCGACAACATCACGACACTGATTTGTGGAAGCACCGCCAGAAAGAGCACACCCCCCACCAGAAGATAAACCAGGAGGGTTCCGCGAAAGGATAAGGGGATTTCCCGCCGTGCCTGACTCAATCGTCCTAACGTGGCCACAGACCGATGTCGGGACAGTAGGCGCTTGCTGATCCAAAACCCGAGTGCAGAGATAACGAGCACAAACGTCACCATCGCATAGCCTGACGGATTAGTCCCGATTTCCGCAACGCTTTCATAAATAGCCACGGGGAGAACCCGGCGTAACCCGAAAACAAGAGGTGTTCCCAGTTCGGTAAATGACCATATAAACACTAACGCCATTCCGGCAAACAAACCCGGCATCGCCAAGGGTAAGGTCACGCGTCGGAACACCCGCAACGGAGGAGCGCCCAGGTTCAGTGCTGATTCTTCCAGTGATGGATCAATATTCGCAAGGGACGCAACCAGATTAAGAAAGAGAATCGGGAATAGATGCAATGTCTCCAGTAGCACAATCCCCAGGAGCGGAAAGTGGCCCAGCCAGTCCACCGGTCCATTCACAATCCCCAAGTCCATCAGCAATGTACTCAAAGCGCCTGCTCGCGAAAAAATAATTTTCATCCCTACAGCACTTACGAACGGAGGCAGAATCATGGGAAGTAGTAACAGCGCCGACCAGACCGCTTTCCCGGGAAAGGAACGTCTTGCAAACAACCACGCCATCGGCATCGCCACCGCAACACAACAAAGCGTTACGCTGGTGGCAATGAGAAAACTCGTCATCCCCGCTTGAAGATGAACGGAATTGGTGAAGAGCCCGGCGACATACACCAGAGTGAAGCCCTGATTATCCCAGAACGATCGCGTGAAAACATGCGCCATCGGCCAAACCAGGAATATTCCCAGCGCAGCGACAATGAGCACAACAGCAAGAGGTGTACCTAACCTGATTTTCATGGGGCGAGTAGTACGACATTCTCCGGGGCCACCGCCCACCTGCGGCGCTCCCCTTTCGTGAAGCCCAAACTCCGTTGCGTTAAGACGGTTGCTTTTAAAGTCAGTTCGGCCGCCTTCAGCGACACCGTCACCGTGGCGCCATTTACCCGGATACCGGTGATCTCAGCGTCAAACTGGTTCACTGCACTCGCGGTTTCGTCCACACACTGAACATTTTCAGGTCGCACCAGACAGATACAGGCCCCCGAAACCACAGAAGGTCCCTCCCCTTCACTCCGCCAGCTCCAGTTTCCCAGCCGGGTTTGCACTGTCCCCCCGCTCACTCTGCCCTCAATAAAATTGGCCTCTCCCAGAAAGTCTGCACAGAAACGATTCGGAGGCCGGGCATAAAGCTCCAAGGGGGTCCCCACCGCGTTGACCTTGCCCGAATGGATGACCACCATACGATCCGCCAGTGCCAAGGCATCCGCCTGATCATGGGTGACATACACAAAGGTGATATCGGTATCACGCCGGATCTTCTCAATTTCCTGCCGCATCTCCACCCTCAGCTTGGCATCAAGGTTGGAGAGCGGTTCATCAAGCAAAATCACCGATGGATTAAGCACCAAGGCACGCGCCAAGACCACGCGTTGCTGTTGGCCTCCGGAGAGCTGTCCCGGCATACGCCCGCCCAGCCCGACCAGCCCCACACGCTGGAGGACATCTTCGGTACGGCTTTTTATGTCCGGCTTGGGAACGCGCCGCTCGACCAATCCAAAAGCCACGTTGTCATGGACATTCAAGTGCGGCCATAGCGCATAGTTCTGAAACACCATCGGCGCACCCCGCTCGTGTGCCGGTAGCTCGGCCACATCCCGCCCGTTAAAATAGACCGTCCCGGCGTCCGGTGTTTCCAGCCCGGCCAATATACGCAACAGGGTGGTTTTGCCGCACCCTGATGGACCCAGCAGGAAAAACATTTCACCCGCGGGAATGGAAAGCGAAACATCGTCCAGCGCGGTCACAGTCCCAAACCGCTTCACGATATGTCGCACCTCAATGGCTGCACAACCGGGTGTATTCATTTTTTCATTTGCTCCAACAAAGCCCTAACGCGCGTTTCCATCGCAAAAAGAGCGACCTCCGGATCGAGGTCCTGAATATCCGCCACCTGCCAATACTGGATCCGATCCTCCCAATGAGGAAACCGCTGTTTGATCATCGGGCGGTGCTCCCATTCATCAATGGCGATCACCAGCTTGGCTTCCGCAAAGTCAGCTTCTTGTATCTGAATCGGTCGGCGGTCGATGTCGTCCAAAATGATTTTGCGGGCCTGTAGGCCCCGCAGGGCATGCGGAGAAATTGGCCCCATCTCACTGGATATCAGCTCCGTACTCAGCCCGCGCGATTTGGCGCGAGCCTTCACACCATACTCAGACACGAGGGTATTGAAAAGAATTTCAGAAAACCGGCTCCGGTAGTAGTTGCCTGTACACACAAATAAAACGATGTCATTCATAACTTTGGCGATCTCAAAATACGCGACTGAGAGAAACCCCTACGGTGCGGGGTGCCCCATTTTCGCCCACATAACCGGAGGGCGCTAGCTGATACGGGAAGGCGATGGGCACAATGTCTTGGTCAAAGAGATTGTTAACCCAGGTCTCTACGCGCCACAGGCGGGTTCCCACTCCGACGCGCGTGTTAACCAACACATAGTTATCCTGCGATTCCGCATTGCTGGCATCGTAGTAATAGTGGCCGGTGCCCACCCCTTCCAACCGGATAAACCCGGTGTACTGTCGGTAAAGGGTTTGCGCGTATTCGGTTCCGGCATGCCAGGTGAAATGCGGCGCGAAGGGAAGTTCGTTGCCGCTCACATCCGTACCGCCCGACAGACTGTCATCCCGGAATTCAGAGGTTAACACGCCCACGCCGCCAAATAGGGTCAGCCCCGTCAGCGGCCTGACGCTTAGCTCCAATTCCCCGCCTTCGCTCCGGGCTTTTCCGGCATTATCAATATAGAACACCCCGGGCGCGCCGGCAGGGACATCCAACTGCAGGTCATCCCACTCGGTTCGGAACAAAGCGGCATTCGCCACCACCCGATTCTTCAGCCAGGCCGTCTTCAACCCGGTCTCATAGGTCAAACTTGTTTCTTCCTTAAATTCGGCATGACCCGGAATGGCCAGGGTATTAAATCCACCCGCTTTATACCCCTTGGAAACCTGCACGTAGGGCAGCACCGCAGGCGTGAGGTGATAACCCAATGACGCATGGGGACTTACCTGGTTAAAATCTTTCTGGTTATCAATATCAGAACCCGGCATCAAGGCCGGAGCCGTATACTGACGCAAGTCCGCCGAGCGGTGCTCATAGTCATCCCGCAGGCCAAGCCCCAATTCCAAACGCTCATCTACGGTGAAAACACTTTGACCATAAAGACTGATCCCGGCGTCATTCAAATCGGCATCGTCATGCTGTTCATAGGCCATCGGCAGTCCAAACATAGCCACTGCACCGGGCCGGTAGTCATTATAGGCACGTTGCTGATAGGCGGAATGGTAGGCCATCGTCCCCAATAGCCAACGCATCGAAACCCGGTTGCCCAACTTGAGGGGAGCCGCCTCAGCGGACGCCAGCCGGACTTCTTGGATCCACGCCTGTTGCTCTTCCTGATTATCGCGGCGAATGAGATCCGCCGGGGTGGCATCCAGATCGGTCTTATCCTCCGAGCGCCACCACTGGAACGCCGTAATGGAGGTCAGATCCACATCATCACCCCGTCGGGTGGCTGTAAACACCGGCTGGGAAAGATCCCGCTCGGAACTACCTTCATAATCATGGGCCACATGATAAGGCCGTGACCGAAGGGAGGCTAGATCGCCCAGCGCATAGTCACCATCACGATCCACCTCGCCATTGACACTGAATCGATAACTCCAAGCCCCCTCCTCTGGCCACAGCACCTGAGCCCGCCCGAAAAACGATTCCCGGCTATCAAGCTGATTACCGGTGACGTCATTTTTCGTATACCCGTCACGCGTGGAATACCCGGCGCTCACGCTACCCGCCGTTTTACCCGGACCGATTGGCCCCTCGGTTGAAACACGGGTGTCAAACAAACCATGATCCCCGCCCGCTAAACTGACAGACGTGACAGGCTCACGTCCCGGCAGGCGCGGCACCACATTAATGGCCCCACCCAGAGTATTCCGCCCATAAAGCGCACCTTGGGGCCCCCGCAGAAATTCAACTCGCTCCACATCCATAAACTCCTGATTGGCCGTCGCATAGGAAAGCTGGGGCACTCCATCAATTATTGTGGTCACCGCGGCGGAGTTCCGGCCTGACCCGATCCCCCTTACATAAGGAAACGTCAGACGCCGGACACTGAAATCACCCAAGGTCAGGTTGGGCACATAGCGGGCGGCATCACGCAAGTCCTTCACACCCGCGGACTTCATGCTATCGGCGGACTGAAC
>JBBQNS010000093.1:0-15568 GCA_038330175.1 Kiritimatiellia bacterium | reverse complement strand
CGACGGAGGGTGATATCGCGCACAAAAAAACAGAGGTAATCTTGTCCGGATAAGAAGAGGCGGTTAATGGCCGTTTCGGTGGGGAATACGGAACCATCCTTTCGTACAAAATAAGCTTGAAGGAGAACGAATCGGGTGGACGCAAGATTTTCCCGGATCATGGGAAGGATGGTCTCGTCAGCACCGTAGAGCAGATCAAAGAGTTCCAAGCGGCACAGATCTTGATGTTCGTGTCCCAGAAACTGGCAAAGGCGCACGTTAACATCCACAATCTGTCCCTGATAGTCCGTGATGATGGCGCCATCATAGACGTTCTGCAGAAGCTGCTGGAAGTCAGAGTCGCCCACTAGGCTGGTGTCGGCTTTGGCCTTGGTGATGCGGATGATGGGGCGACGAGCGGCTACTGAAATTTTAGAGCCAAGCTTATCTGGCGCAATGTCCGGAGTGAGGTCAATCCGCATGGTACGGGAACTTTCCCGCGCCTGCTCGGCTGAAGGGTTATGAGTATCCATAATGACGAATTTTTTCCGTTAAGTGAGGGCTACCCTAGCACGGACTTCCTATTGGCACAAGTACCAGAGATCAATTTTACGCCAATCCTCATTATGGCCTCTTCCACAGGTTGGGCGACACGGAGGTCGCCCCTCCATTCATAACAATACCTGTGTTTCACGGCTTTTGGAGGGACGACCTCCGTGTCGTCCGCACCCGGGAGGCCACAATGCGAATTGCCCCTCCCACATCATGAGGGGAGGTGGCTGAGTAAACGGGCCTGGGTCAGAATTTATTCGTAATCGTAGTCTCCTCTGGGTTGCTTAGCATTGGGGTAAAGAATAAGCGATTGCGGGCACCAGGTGGGCATCGCGCGCAAGCGCTGCTCCTACACAAATTGCTTGATTTTATATGGATACCAAAAGGGTATCATTTCGGTATTGACGACGACCCCCACTCTAGTGATATATTGAAATCGAAATGAGAGTGGGCCATGTGCCCGAAAGGAAGAGATATTATGTGGGACTATACAGGCAAAGTAATGGATCATTTCCGGAATCCCCGGAATGTGGGTGTGATTGAGAATCCAGATGGCGTTGGCGAAGTGGGCTCTTTGGCCTGTGGCGATGCCCTGAAACTGATGTTTAAATTGGGCTCCGACGGGCGTATCGCCGACGTTAAATTTCAAACCTTTGGCTGTGCCAGTGCCATTGCCTCCTCTTCTGCCTTGTCAGAGATGCTTATGGGAATGACCCTGGATGAGGCCAGCAAGGTTACCAATCAGGATATCGCGGAGTTTTTAGGAGGCTTGCCCGAGCAGAAGATGCATTGCTCTGTAATGGGGCGGGAAGCCTTGGAGGCCGCCATTGACAACTACCGCATTGGGAAGACCGACAAGAAAATCCTGGGCGGCAAGGTGGTCTGTAATTGTTTTGGGGTCACTGAAGAGGAAATCATAAGAGTGGTGCGTGAAAACGGGCTCTCCACGGTTGATCAGGTGACAAATTATACCAAAGCGGGTGGGGGCTGTGGCAAATGTAAAGGTGACATTGGTAACATCGTGGACAAGATCGTTCACGAGCGCCTTGAGGCCGAGCGTAAGCTGGGGGCTCATGCTGTGCCACGCAAAATGACGGTGATTGAGAAAATCCGTTTGATTGAACAAACCATTGATCGCGAAATACGCCCATTGCTTAAGCGTGACGGGGGCGATATTGAGTTGATCGATGTCGAAGGGAACCGGGTCAAAGTGGCCTTGCGCGGGATGTGTGCGGGGTGTCAGGTTTCCTCCTTTACCCTCAAGGATGTGGTCGGGGTTAAACTGAAGGAATTTGTTTCCAACGATTTGATTGTTGAGGAGGTTCGGGAATGAAAAACGTTTACCTCGATAATAATGCGACAACGGCAGTGGCGCCTGAGGTCATTGAGGTGATGGCTCCTTATTTTAAAGAGCATTGGGGAAACCCCTCCAGTATGCATACTTTTGGTGGGCGCGTGAAGAAGGCGATTGATGAAGCGCGCCAGAAGGTAGCGGCCTTCATTCATGCGGACCCCTCGGAAATTATTTTCACCAGCTGTGGTACGGAGAGCGATAATACGGCGATTCGTGGTGGAGCTGAGGCCGTTGGCGCTCATCTTAATGTTGTTACCACCCGGGTGGAACATCCTGCTGTTCTGGGG
This sequence comes from Kiritimatiellia bacterium, assembly GCA_038330175.1. Classification (GTDB taxonomy): domain Bacteria; phylum Verrucomicrobiota; class Kiritimatiellia; order CAIKKV01; family CAITUY01; genus JAABPW01. Next base: position 13,396 of record JBBQNS010000093.1, on the reverse strand, counting down.
CCCTGTCGGTATTTGGGTGAACGCGGGCACCGACTTTATGAGGTGAACGTCGATTCATCGGGGCAGTTGGACTTGGTGCAGCTCGGCTCAGCGTTGCGGGAAGGGTCGGCGCTGGTCAGTGTGATGTGGGCAAACAATGAAACCGGCGTGATCTTTCCGATACCCGAAATCAGTGAGATGGTTAAAGTGGCAGGCGGGGTGTTCCATACGGATGCGGTTCAGGCGGTAGGCAAGATTCCCATTGATGTCAGAAAAGTTCCGGTCGATATGCTGTCTTTGTCGGGGCACAAATTGCATGCCCCTAAAGGCATCGGTGTGTTGTATGTGCGAAAGGGGACGCGCATTCAGCCGTTTATGTTGGGTGGACATCAGGAAGATAACCGTCGAGGTGGGACCGAAAATGTTCCCTATATAGTCGGGCTGGGCTGTGCGGTGGAATTGGCGCAGCGGAATATGGCTCAAGAAGTAACGGCGGTTGCTGCCTTGCGAGACCGGTTGGAAGCGGGGATGTTGGCGACATGTCCAGATACGCGGGTCAATGGAGATCGTGCGAACCGATTACCTAATACTGCTAATATTAGTTTTGAATTTATTGAAGGCGAATCGATTCTTTACATGATGAGCGATGTCGGGATTGCGGCGTCATCAGGCTCCGCGTGCACGTCAGGCTCTTTGGAACCGTCGCATGTGTTGCGGGCCATGGGTGTTCCCTTCACGGCGGTTCATGGTTCGGTTCGGTTTAGTTTAAGCCGGTATACCACATCAGAGGATGTTGATTATGCCATTAAACAATTGCCACCCATTATTGCCCGGCTTAGGGCGATTTCTCCCTTTGTGAAAAAATAATGCGTGGACTGTAGGAGGCAGCTTTGTGTCGCGATTGTGGGCACCTGGTAGCTATCGCGCGCAAGCGCTGCTCCTACCGTAGAAGTAGAAGCGGCGCCCTCGCCGCTCGCCTATCAGGGATTTTCTGATGTGCGTGTAAGGTATTTCCAATATTGCTTTAGCTTGCTATTCTTGGTATTCGCTACTGGGTTAGCGGTGAATTTCTTAATTATATGAAACAAATAGAAGATCTCTTGCGGGTGATGTGCGAGCGAAAAGCATCGGATCTGCTTTTATCCACCGGCGCTCCCCCGCAGTTACGCATCAATGGGATACTGATCCCTGCAGACCATCCTCCACTGGATGCGGCAGCGATTGAACGGTTCGCTTATCATGTTTTAGGGGAGCGGCGCATGGAGGTGCTGCGGGCTCGCAAAAGCGTGGATTTTTCGAAAGGTTATGAGGGGCTCAGCCGATTCCGATTCAATTTCTACTATCAGCGGGACTCGCTTGCGGCGGCTATACGAGTCATCCCTTTCAAAATACCGGCCTTTGAGGATTTAGGGCTCCCCGAGGTGATCAAGGAATTTGCTTTGCGGCCGCATGGCTTGGTATTGATCACGGGCCCGGCGGGTAGCGGGAAGTCAACGACCTTGGCCGCCATGCTGGACTACATGAATAATAATCGACGGCTGCACGTTGTCTGCCTTGAAGACCCTATTGAATATCTCCATCATCATAAACTCAGTATTATTGACCAAAGGGAGATTGGTGAGGATGCCCATTCTTTCAGTGAGGCCTTGCACAGCGTCTTCCGTCAGTCGCCGGATGTGATCATGGTGGGCGAAATGCGCGATTTGGAGACCATCCAGTTGGTATTGAGCTTGGCCGAAACTGGCCACTTGATCTTAGGGACGCTCCATACTCAGGATGTCACCCATGCCATTAACCGAATTGTGGACGTGTTTCCTCCTGCGCAGCAACAACAGATTTACACCCAACTCTCGATGGTGTTACTGGGAATCGTTTCCCAGCAGTTGGTGGTCACTCGGGACGGGGCCCAGCGCGTGCTGGCGTATGAGGTTATGAATGTGAATCAGGCGATCCGGAACTTGATCCGGGAGATGCAGGTTCAGCAACTCTATTCGGCGGTCCAGACTGGTCGCTCAGAGGGGATGATTACGATGAATGATTCCCTGAAATCGTTATACGAAAAAGGTTTGATTGATGCTGGAACGGCCATGAGCCGTTCGCCGAGGCCAAAAGAATTGGCCAGGGTTTTGAAAGGATAATGGAACGTTGTGGAAAGGATCAGTAACATGATGGCATTAAAATATAAAATGAGGGCAGGGTTGGGATTGAGGGGCTTGGTCGTGGCAGGGATGCTAGCTGGTTTGTCCGGTGGACTGCTGGCGTCAGGCCAGGACACGCTAGCAAGTGGAGCGCTTGTTCCGCCTACCAACTCCGCCTTGGTGACCATCAATGTTGACAATGGGCCCATGGTTCAGGTCCTAAATGCCTTTTCGCGCCAATCGGGGCGGAACATTGTGGTTGGTTCCGAGGTAACGGGGAATGTCACGCTACGGGTGACCGATAAGCCTTGGCAGGAAGCCCTGGACGTCATGCTGCGGCCGTATGGTTACGATTATTACACGGTCGGGGACACCATTATTATCTGTGGCGCTGATAGAATGCCGAAAGGCGTGGTCACCGGCAAGAGTTCGCTGAGCGCCTCGCCGAATGTAGCGCAGTCCGCTACGCCCCAGAAAGTGGAGGACCCGTTAGAAGTCAAGGTGTTCACCTTGAGATACCTGGATGCGTCGGATGTCGAAGAAGTGGTCCGGAATGGGCTCTCACCCCGAGGGAAAATTGGTAAACTTTTGGCAAGAAGTCAGAGTTGGAAGGAACAAGCCAGTTTGAGCGGTGGTCAGAATACTAGCTCCGAGAGTCTGGGCCGGTTGCAACGCTTGCAGGAGGAGTCCGTCCAAGTAAGAGGTAAGATTCTGGTGGTGGTGGACACTCATGCGGTAATCAGTGATGTGGCGGCGATCCTGGCTAATCTTGACAGGAAGCCGGCCCAGATTCAAATCGAGGCCAAATTTGTCGAAGTTTCAGCTAATCTGCTCCGTGATATTGGCGTGGAGTGGGGGTCCGGAGCGGATGGTAGCGGGGCCATGATCGGGACCAAAGGCGCGGGCAGTCTCTATGCAGCAGGAGCCAGTCAAAAGAGCGGCGGAGTCAGGCCGGATAGCTTTAAACCCCAGTCATCCTCCTTGGTGGGTACGACGCCCTTCAATTCTGGATTGTCCTTGGCCTTTCAAAAACTAACGGATCTGCAATTTCAGGTGCTTTTGCACCTTCTGGAGGAGGATGCCTCCTACAAGATGCTCTCGGCTCCTAAGGTCATGACCATGGACAATCAGGATGCGGTCATTCTTGTTGGGCAAAAACTCCCCATCATCTCGTCCACTATCGGGGCGGGGGATACGCCAGGAACGACAAAGACCACAACGTCGTTAGAACGGTATGAGGATATTGGCATTAAGCTCAAAGTTTTACCCCAGGTCTGTGAGGATAATAATATTAACCTGATTGTTCATCCCTCCGTCCGGGAATTACTAGGATACCAGTCCGGGAACGCCGGTGCGGCCACAGAACTTTCGGGCGCCGCTTATCCGATTATCGCCGCACGGGAGGCTGAGACGCAGGTCATGATGAAGAGCGGCCAGACGATTGTTATCGGCGGCATGATTCGAGAAAAGAAACAAAACACCCAGATCAAGGTGCCGTTTCTGGGGAGCATCCCCTTGCTGGGCGTGTTGTTCCGTCGTGACACAGTGAACACAGAAAAGATCGAGTTGCTGATTTTCCTTACGGCATCGGTGGTCAATCACTCTGATGACATTGCTGTGAAGTCGCCGGAAACGGCGCAGTTGATCAAAATCGAGAAACCCGTGGTTGAGAAAAATACGAAATAAAGAATGAACCTAAAAAAGTCAGTAGACTGTAGCCGTTTAGGCTTTAGTGCCTTACGAATTGAATCAATCGAATTATGGTCATGATTTGGACAAGAAGAGAGTTTGAACAGAAGCTCACGAAGGCCACGAAGGAAAAAATAATTGCGCCTGCGGCGTACTCGCCGCTGGCGCAATTGTGTGCTTCGTGTGCTTCTGTTCAAAAATCTTCATTTTGGTTCCGGCTGTGCCGGGTTAGGATGATGAGTGTGAGCCGTTAATGGATGTTTCGTTATGATCGTTTCAAAACTAGGCAAGATACTTCTTGAAAAGGGACTGCTGACAGAGCCACAGCTTGAGCAGGCTATTGCCCGGCAAAAAAAGTCCGGCAAGATGCTTGGTGAAGTGCTGGCGGAGCTGGGCTTTATCTCGACGGACAACCTTGCTCGCGCCTTGGGGGAACAATTAGGAGTCCCCTTCTTCGAGCTCAACGACGATTTCCGCTTGGAGAAGGCGGAGGTCAAGCTGGTTCCAGAGACCGTAGCGCGCAGGTATTGCCTGATCCCCGTCAAGAAAGAGGCCGGGCTGGTCGTTACACTGGTGATGAAAGACCCGCTCGATGTCGAGGCGATTGATACGGTCCGCTCCTTGACACGGATGGAGATCCGCAAGGCGATTAGTTCGGAAAACCGCATTCGCGCGATGATCGACAAGTTTTACCGGCAGGAAGCCCATCTGGAACGGGATTTACAGGATATTGCCGAACTGCCGCCGGAAGTGGTGGTGGGTGTGGAGGGTGAGTTCCGGCCAGACAATGAACAATTGATGGTTAATGCCAATGACGCGCCGGTGGTCAAATTTGTGAATTTGTTGCTCATGCAGGCGGTGCGGGATCGTGCCAGTGACATTCATTTTGAGCCCGGTGAGAAGGACGTCACGGTGCGCATCCGTGTGGATGGACTCCTGAGGGTGATCACGCCGCCCCCCAAAGCACTTTATCAGGCGGTTACGACTCGTATCAAAATCCTTTCCAATATGGATATTGCCGAGCGGCGCCTGCCGTTAGACGGGCGTTTTAAATTCACGGTAAATGATCGGATCATCGATGTCCGTGTGTCCTCTCTGCCACAGGCGCATGGAGAAAAGCTGGTGCTTCGGGTTTTGGATCGAATGGCGTTGATCGTGGATATGAAGGATATCGGCTTGGACGAGGTCATGCTCAAGCGGTTCCAGAAGCTTCTTCAGTCGCCCAATGGCATCATTCTGGTTACCGGCCCTACGGGGAGTGGAAAAACCACCACGCTTTATGCTGCACTCAATTACCTGAAAGATCCGGCGTGGAACATCCAGACCGTCGAGGATCCGATCGAATACTTGATACCAGGAATCAACCAGATGCAGATCAGGCCGAAAATTGGATTAGACTTTGCCAATGCCCTGCGGGCCATTCTGCGACAGGATCCCGATATGATCATGATTGGAGAAATCCGGGATTTGGAAACTGCGCAGATTGCGATGCGGTCGGCCCTCACGGGCCATCTGGTGTTGAGCACCCTGCACACTAATGACGCCCCCTCCGCACTTTGGCGGTTGAAGGATATCGGTATTGAGCCATATTTGATCGCTTCGACCATGAAACTGGTGATTTCCCAGCGGTTGGTCCGGGTGATATGCCCCCATTGCAAAAAAGTAACGCTCCCGAATGAGGAAGCGCTTGCCTATGCCATCAGCATCCTGCCAGAAGCGGCTGGGTGGGCCTTTTACCACGGGGAGGGATGCCTGAAATGCCTGAATACAGGATATCGGGGCCGGACGACTATTTTTGAGTACATGGAAGTAACCGATGTGATCAAAGAAATGGTTGTGGCAGGGGCTAGTTCGGTAATCTTGCGGCGCAAGGCCATGGAACTCGGGATGGCACCGCTGGCGGTGAATGGGTTGCGAAAAGTGCAGAGCGGGGTCACGACGATCGAAGAAGTGATGAGTGTGTGTACGGGCGACGAGGGAGTGTAACAGGAGGCGCTAATGCCAGATTACCGATATTCAGCCAGAGATAATAGCGGCCGTGAAGTGGGTGGGGTCTATTCCGCTCCATCACGCTTCGAGGCGCTTTCGCAATTGCATAACCGGGGCTTTACGGTGACCGACATCAGTGATGAGGGGGTTGGCGTGGGTGGGATCGAACTCGTGAAAGTCGCCGCCAAAAAAGGGAAAATATTCGGGCATATCACAATGGCGGACAAGGCTATTTTCTGCCGACAGCTTTCCATTTCAGTAAGCGCAGGCATTCCGCTGCGGGAGTCCTTGGAATCCATCACGGCGGACTTTGATAATGCGGCGTTCCGTCGGGTATTGGAACGGGTCTTGAAGAAACTTGAAGATGGCGCTCCTTTCTCGCAGGCGATCATGGGGGAAACGAAGGTTTTTGATAAACTATTTATCGCATTGATCAAGACGGCTGAAGAAGCCGGCAGTTTAACCGAGACTTTAAACTATTTGGCGACGTCCATGGAGAAAAATGATAAGCTAACCCGTAAAATCAAGGGTATTTTGGCGTATCCCATGTTTATAGGTGGGTTCTTTGTTCTGATCTCGGGGATTTTGACGGTGTTTGTGTTGCCTCAATTTCAGAGCATTTTTGCCGGGTATGGGAGCAATCTGCCTAAGCTGACAAGGATGGTGTTCGCTGTGAACACGTTCGTGATCCATAATACCCTGTGGCTCTTTTTGGGGATCACGGCGGCGATTGCGCTTATGACTTTTTATGCGGCGACTCCATTTGGCCGATTGCAAATAGATGGGCTGTTGGTGCGTCTGCCGTTGGTGGGGGATATTATTCGTAAATTAGCGGTGTCCCGCTTTTGTCGGAATTTCGGTATCATGATGGCGGGTGGTGTTTCTGTGGCAACGGCCATTGAAATTGCGGGAGAGGTGCTGGGGAACAAGGTCATGGAAGCCTCCATGAGGGCCACGCGGGATAAGATCATGGCGGGTAATAGTATTGCGGCCAGTCTTGATAAAAAAGTCTTTCCAAGATTAGTAGCTCGGATGGTGGGTGTGGGTGAGTCTTCTGGACGCCTCCCTGAGGTACTCACGAAGGTTGCTGATGTTTATGAGGATCAGGTGGAGGGCACGATCATGGTCGCCATTTCGCTTTTAGAGCCTATTATCATTGCGGTGTTCGGCGGGCTTATTCTCATGCTGGTCATGGCTATTTATTTGCCCGTCTTTAGCTCGGCAGGAAATATGAGGTGATAAGGCAAAAAGGAGGTGCGTTATCATCAAATTAGGTGAAACCAAACGATGAGACAAGGTGGGGGAATATTTTTTGGATTGTGTTAGAGTTAGGAAAAAACAAACAGGAGAAAGAAATGAGAAAGATGATGAAGAAAAGCAAAGCAGGGTTTACGTTGGTTGAATTGATGGTCGTGGCGATTATTGTCGCCATCTTGGCAGCAGTGGCAATTCCGCTGATGACAGGGAATAAAAACCGCGCAATGGCTACCGAAGCTCAAGCGGGTTTAGGGACCGTCCGGACGGCTCTGCAGGTTTACAAAGCAGAGTTCAATGGTTATCCCGCCGTGGGTGCGGTTGCCGTGACCGCAGCAGGCCTGTCCGTCAAGGCGGGCGATCTTGACGGGAAGTACTACAAGACAACGGGTTATTCGTTCACGACCTGTAATGCCAGTAACTATACCATTTCGGCGGTAGGTTATACCAACGGAGCGGAGAACATCACGATTACGTTGAACCAGAATGGGGACTGGACAGGCGTACCCTGATGTCGCGATGGTAGGTTAAGTTTTGGGGCCGGTCCTCTGTTTAGGGGGCTGGCCTAATAAATCAGAATTAGGAAATTATTGTGATAAGTTGGTCCACATCGGATATCGCGGGTATTCATTTGGGTGACAGTCATGTCTCCGCCGTTCGGATATTGCTCAAAGGGCAGAAGGTGCCGACCATTACCCATGCCGGATGGGAGCCCTATGATTCTGGCGCTGCTGAAAAAGATATCGCCGGGGTGGTGCGAGGACTTTGGAAGTCACTCCGGATGCCGACCCGGATGGTGAGTTCCTCGCTTCGGAGTTCATCTATGGTTATGCGGTATTTCAAGATACCGGTGATGTCGGATCGTGATCTGAAATCGGCGTTGGCGCTGATGGCTGAGGAAGCGCTGCAATTGCCGAAGGCCAAGTTGTCGGTTGACTGGCACATTGAGGTTCGTCCGCCTAAGAAGGAAACGGGCAATGTGATGGTGGAAGGGCTACTGGCCGCAGCACCGATTAAGGATGTGGAGCGGCAGTTGACAATTTTGTCCTTGGCAGGGCTGGATCCGGTGATTGTGGATATTAGGGCAATGGCTGTAGCTAATCTCTTTCAAGCCCTTGATGACCGTGCTGGAGAATCAGCGGTTTGTCTGGTGAATATGGCGCCCCATTCTGCAGATGTGGTAGTCATGAGGAAGTTGGGTGGAGTCTATCCCTATACTGTATTTTGCCGAGCTTCGACGTGGGGGCAGTCCCCGGGCTTCCTGGCTGAGAATATTCGTGATGTGTTGAAGTATAGTGAATTCAAGCTGGATTGGGACGGTGTTAAGCGAGTGGTGTTGACTGGCGAAGTGCCGGAGAATGGCGACTTTCTGGAGTCGCTGAGAACCGAGTTGAGGTTGCCGGTCGAAGTTTGGAATCCAATCAACGATATGGCGGTTCAGAGTCAGGGTGTAAAGGACCAACTTGCGAAGAATCCCGTTGATGCCGCGAAGCTCGTGCCGGCACTGGGTTTGGCGTTAAGGAGAGGCTAGCGATGTATCAACTCAACATGGCTCGGGAGCAGGTGTTGCCGCTGGAGAAGCGGAAACGGTGGATCCGGTGGGTACTTGCCTATTTAATCGCAGTGGTCGTTCTGATTTCTGCGGTCGTCTATCATTTGACGGTTCATGTGGTCGCGTTGTCGGCTCGAAGCGATAGATTAGCACAGGAAGAACTGTTGTTTTTGAAGAATCGCCCCGGTACCGCAACAATGGATGACTCCTTGAAAAAAATCACTGGTCGCAAGGTGGAGTTGACGGCGGAACTGAATTCACTGGTCCAATTTAATGATGCGGGTGTGAAATCGGCCAATGTGGTCTTGGGATTGGCGGAGTCCTTGCCCGTTGGGGTTGACCTGGGGCGAGTGGCTCTGGATGGCGCCGTCGGGACGCTCAGTATCGATGTCTATGTGCCGTCATCCGCGAAAATGGATGGGAATAAGACGCTGCCGAGCATCATCGCGCTATGGGAAAAATCACCGTTATTGACGAATCAGATCAGTCAGATGACATCGGAGAACAGCGAGCGCGTCAATCTTGAAGGGCAGGATTTCTTGAGTTCGCGTTTTTCAGGCGTTCTGGAGAAAGGCTTCAAATGAGGCGTGGTAAAACAACAACCGGCCATTTTGAAATGGTGCTTTGCATAGGAGCGCCTCTGCTGCTGATCGCAGTTATCGCGGTTGCCGGATTTCTTCATTGCAGGAGCCGTGAGAAGGTCCTCTCTGAGCGAGAGAATCTTTTGAGGCAGATTCCTGTTTTGGAAAAGCAAGCCGATGCAGCACGTCAAGCGCTTCTTCCTTTTGTGGTGTCCGGCACTGGGCGGGATAAGGCTGCGGAACTGTCCTTGTGCGCCAGTGAGGCAGCCCAGAAGTACGGATTAGTTGTGAGAACCTCCAGTATGGAAAAACAGATTAGCGCGGAGGCCGGTAATTGGACCGATTACAAGCTGACGATGAAAGGGGATGGTTCGATCGCATCACTGGTCAGTGTTCTGGATTATCTGGAGCACGCCCAGCGGCGTTTCAGGGCAGAGCAAGTGAATTATAGAACGACCCAGTTAGTGCCTGTAACAGCCGGTTCGTGCGAGATGACATTGGTCTCCCGGGTGGTGGTGGATAAGAGCGATGCGGGTCTTTCGGTGCCAGTGGGCGCGGTTACGCCTGCTCAAGCCTCGGGAATGGGGCTGAAACTCGGCCAAGCTATGGCCGCTGTGGAGGCATGGACTGGGGAGAAGGTTGTTCCGCTATCTGTAAAGAGTCTGGAAAGCCGAAGCCCACATATTGCGATGGGGGTGGCTCAGCAGGAAGCGGAACCACAGGTATCATTTCGCCTAACGGGTGTGATCCGGGATCGAAAGCGTCCTGTGGTCATGACCGATAAAGGAGTGTTTGGGGTAGGTGATGAGATTGATGGATTTAAGATTAAAGCTATAACTGAAGATACGGTAACCGTTGTAAGTAAGAGTGGCCGACTTGAGACCGTAAGGTTGTATAGCAAGGTAGAGCGGCCATGAATTCGGAGCACAAATCCGGCTCAACCCTAGTCGAGGTCATGGTAAGCATCGTCATTCTGGCGGTGATCGCCATCGCTGGGGCGGCGTATATCGCGCAGGCAAACACAACAGTATTTATTCATCGCAATCGGTTGTCTGCACTGGCTACAGCGAATGGACAATTGGAGGAATTGCGCGGCCTGCTTTTTGGTAGCCTTTCCGCCCCTCCGCATACAGACACAAGTACCTACTATTATGTTAAGCGAAACTCGCCGGGGAATTGGACGTCTCCCACAACGACTGCTATTTCAGGGATCGTCACTAATAATGGCATTCCCATGACGATTACAGTCAAACTCCGCAACTACAATCTATCGCTTGATTGTCTAGAAGCGACCGTGTTGGTTATTTGTAGGCCATCTTTTACTAATGATCAGGTTGTTTTGCAAACGTTGATTTCACCACAATGAGCGAAAAAATGAACAGCAAACGAAAAAATGGATTTTCGCTAGTGGAATTGCTGGCTGGGGTAACTTCTGGAGCTGTGATAGCCCTCATTATTAGTGCGACACTGTGGTATGGATATAAAGGTTGGACACGCTTGACTGCTGAGAAGGCTATGCAGTGTGATGCCGATGTGGCCATGCGCACTATTAATCGAGTGGCACGGGGGGCGACCAATGCGACCTGGATTGCGGGCACATTGAACATAACTATGACAAATGGCGTCGCTTATGACTTTGTCAAACAGGGATCGTGGCCAGCTGGCCATCTGAAGTTTGATTCCAATATCCTTGTCAGTAACCGTGTGTTTACATTTACTGGCATGGTTTGGTCAAACTCGATCATTGTGGTGACTAACTTCACTTTAAAAGAAGGTTTGGAAACCCTAGATATGCCATTCAGTATTTTCATGAGGAACTGAGCCGTGAAAGCGAAAACTAGGAATAAATCAGGCGGGGTTCTTGTGCTGGTTCTGGCAGTTGTTGTGGCTTTGGGATGCCTCGGATCCGGGTTATTGGGGCTAGGATCTTCGGCGGGACTTGAGGCATCCTACGCTGTGAATGACGTGAACGCGTTTTGGGCTGCAGAGGCAGGACTCGAACGTTTTAAGGCGATTATCAGGTTGAACTCTGTGTCTTTGGATGCTATGACCCCGAATTATCTTGGTGCAAATGTTCTCCTCGGAACCAACGGTAACGGTAAGGCTAGTTATAACGTCAGTTCCCAAGATTATCCGGGTTATGATAACGCTAACCCAACGCTTCCAAAGAAGTACAAGATAAGATCCATAGGCACAAGTGGGGGAAGCCAACGTGCAGTCACTATCTGCGCAATTCTTCCGTCTTTTGCGGGTAGTCATATATCCAATTATGAAGAGAATTCGCAATATGGCGGAAATATCTACTTTGGCACAGGTGATGTTATTGACGGTCCGGTCTTTGTGAATGATCAATTGAATATCTCTGGAACGCCTCGATTCCTTCAGCGTGTCTATTCTTCGGCTGCGAATGTCTATTATACCGGTGGCGGCAGTGCTGCGGTTTTTGAAGGAGGTCTTCAGCTTGGCATTAATTTTGTGAACGCGATGGCAGGTCGGTGGTTCAATGGAAGTAATATTACGACTGTTGCTAATATGGCGACCACCGGAGGTTTATCGTTGGCGGGCGGAACTAATAAAGGGAATTGGAATATCATTTTCACTAATATAAACAATGTCGGAAACGTCATGTTTGCAAAGGTAGGTTCCACAAATTATCAAAGAAGAACGCTATCATCGATTCCTAATGGTGCCATCTATGTCAGTAGTAATGCTTATGTTCAGGGTGTTGTTAATAGCAGAACTAATATCACGCTGGCCGCTCAAAGCGCGATCTATATCACGGGTGACCTTGTCTATGCCTCTGCTACAAGTCCGAATCCTTGGAGCTCCAATTTTGATCCTAACTCCGTTACTGATATGCTATATTTAAGGGCTTCGAACAGTGTGCAGATATTGGTTCAAGATGATGTGAATATACATGCCAATATTCTTGTCACCAGTGATTCAGCCAAATGGGCTGGATTTGGTTCGTACACGAATTACAGTCGGACGTTGAGTTCTCCTGCACCCAAGATCAATTTCTTCGGAGCTCTTGCGCAGTACCGACGTGGGGCGGTGGGGCAAGGAGGGGGAAAAGGATTCAGCAAGAATTATAAATTCGACACACGGTTTGGGAACACCATGGGAATGTTTCTTCCCTATCAGTTTAGTGAGTGGGGAGGACCATAACGGAGAATTTAAGCCAAAGTGAAATGTCTTTAACGTCTAATTTTACTAAGGAAGGAAAACGGACAATGAAAAGAGCAAGTGGATGGTTGTTGGCGGGATTGATTATGGTCGCCCTAGCGGGGCTTGGGATAGTCGGTTGCGAAACTACGCAAACTACGGACAGCGTCATTACCGTGTCGCCACCTAGCCAGACAGTCTCCAATGGGGCGACTGTGGTTTTCACGGCGTCACAAAGCGGCACAACTTCAAATTCGACGATGGCGTTGCCGTTGGTCTGGTCGGTGAGCGATCCGGCGAGGGGAACCATCCGGGCGAGTAGCGGGGTGACGGCTATTTATGAGGCTAAAAACGTGAGGGGAAATAATACCATTACCGTGCATGATCAGGGCGATAACTCAGGGATTGCGGTTGTGATCTTGGAGTAAGAGATGCACCTTATACGCACCTATTTATTTGGGGAGGGCGGGCGCTACGAGCCCGCCATTGACATCCTGCACACGAAGAGAATGTCGCGCTCATAGCGCGCGACCTACTCGGATAATCACCCACCCCTAACCGCTCCAAGGAGGGGATCTCAATCTGGCTCCCCTCCTAAAACCTAACCCAGCAGTGCCTGAACCAAGAGAAAGAATTTGAACAGAAGCACGCAAAGCCCGTTCGACAAGCTTATGGCAGGTCGGCTGCGGCGAGTACGCCGCAACTGCAATTATTTTTTCCTTCGTGGTCTTCGTGAGCTTCTGTTTAAACTCCCTTCTTATCCAAGTCATGGCCATAATTCGATTGATTCAAGTCGTAAGGGCCTAACCCAGCACCGCGCTAAGGGACAGGCAAGAATAGCGCCGGCAAGAATAGCGCCATGAGTGACAATGAGTCAAGCGTGTCGAGGTTGATGGATCAGGCGGGTTGTGATGCCCTCGATTGACAAAGTAAACGCGCCCCCGGCGAAGCCGGAGGGGCGCGTTCAGTCTGCCAAGGAGAAGGGGCGCGGTTAGTCCGCCGATGGCAGGGCATGGGAACGGGTGGATCCTTGGAGGCTTTCCTGCCCC